>JBFJKO010000279.1:0-5009 GCA_041634935.1 Nocardioides sp. | reverse complement strand
TGAAGCCGGCCCACCACAGCGCCGCCGAGAGCAGCGAGAGCCGCACGGCCAGCTCCTTGTCGAGCCCGAACGGCCCCACCTGGACCATGACGAGGTTCACCAGCAGGAGGGTGCCGCCCCCGAGGTAGCCGAAGGCCCAGCCGCGGGAGGACACCGCGTCACGCTCGTCCTCGGTGGAGATGTCGACGAGGATCGCCGAGTAGCTCACCAGCGAGCACCCCGCCAGCACGCTGCTGGTGACGACGGCGACGGCCCCGAGCTGCCAGTGGTCGTCGCGCAGGAAGAAGAGCAGGGACGCCGACGCGGAGCCGGCCCAGGCGAAGCCGGCGAGGTGCAGCTTCTTGCGCGGCGAGCGGTCGACCAGCGCCCCGACGACCGGCAGCAGGAAGGCGCTGGTGATCGTGGCGAAGCTGGTGAGGTAGAACGGCAACGAGCCGGGCGAGACCGCGAGGCCCAGGAGGCTCAGGGTGCGCGAGCACCCCACGACCTCCTCGCCGCAGCCGGCGGCTCGACCGGCGACGGTGGCCATGTAGGGCGCGAAGAGCACGCTCAGCACGGTGGTGAAGTAGGCCGAGTTGGCCCAGTCGTACCAGTACCAGCCCTTCTGCTCCCGGGCCCGGGCGAGTGGTTCGAGGTCGGCGATCCCCACCGGTCGACTGCTCATCGTGGGCTCTCCCTCCAGCGACCGTCCTCGAGCAGGACGGTCTTGAGTACGTCGGTCCGGTCGGTGACGAGGCCGTCGACGTCCCGCGCGAGGAGGGTGCGGATCTCCTCGGGCTCGTCGATGGTCCAGACGTGCACGTGCTTGCGCAGCGCGTGGGCGCGGCGCACCAGTCGCGCGGTGGTCACGACGAGTCCCGCGCGGCGGTGGGGGACCTGGAAGGCGTCGACCTCCGACGCGGCCCTCGCGGCGGTGCGCGCGTCGGGGGCCAGCAGGAACGCCGCGACCTCCGGGGGCGTCGCGGACGTGGCCACCTTGCCGGCCGTGAGCCGACGGAACTCCCGGAGGCGGGAGCGGGAGAACGAGCCGACCATGACCCGGTCGTAGGCCTGCCGCGCGGCGAGGAAGTCGGCCAGCGCGCGGACGGCGCCGGCCGACTTGAGGTCGATGTTGAACTTCGCGGTGGGGAAGGCCTCGAGGAGCGAGTCGAGGGTCGGGATCCCCTCGCGTCCACCGATGCGGGCGTGCCGCAGGGCGTCGTACGTCGAGGTGGCGACGCTCCCGGTCTGGTCGGTCACCCGGTCGAGGACGTCGTCGTGGAACGCCATCAGGACGCCGTCCGCGGTCGCGTGGACGTCGGTCTCGAGGTAGTCGTAGCCCAGCGCGACCGCGTGGGCGAAGGCGGCGTGCGTGTTCTCCAGCCCGGTCAGGTCCGGGTGGCCCGCACCCCCGCGGTGGGCCATGGCCAGCACCGCACCCGGGCGCTCCAGCACCGCGTCGAGGTAGGCACGACCGGTGCGTGGAGAGGTCACGGGTGCAGTATGTCGCGACTCCTTGCGGTCCGCGTCCGGCTCACCGGGCCTCGACACGCTCCGTCACGGCTTCGTGCGCCGTGATGATCAGATGTCGCGGAACGTCTCGATGTTGGCGCCCAGGGTGTTGAGGCGCTCGGCGAGGTCCTCGTAGCCGCGGTGGATGACGTAGGTGCCGCGCAGCACCGAGGTGCCCTTGGCGGCCAGCATCGCGAGCAGGATCACCACGGCCGGACGCAGCGCGGGCGGGCAGATCAGCTCGGCGCCGGAGAACGACGTCGGGCCCTCGATCATGACGCGGTGGGGGTCGAGGAGCTTGACCTGGCCGCCGAGCTTGGTGAGCTCGGTCAGGTAGATGGCGCGGTTCTCGTAGACCCAGTCGTGCAGGAACGTCTGACCCTCGGCCACCGCGGCGATGACCGCGAAGAAGGGCAGGTTGTCGATGTTGAGGCCCGGGAAGGGCATCGGGTGGATCTTGTCGAGCGGCGCGTGCAGCTGCGAGGGGCGCGTCTCGAGGTCGACCAGGCGGGTGTGCCCGTTGTTGGCGACGTACTCCTCGGAGCGGTGGAGCTCGAGCCCCATCTCCTCGAGCACCGCGAGCTCGATCTCGAGGAACTCGATCGGGACGCGGCGGATGGTGATCGTCGACTTGGTCACGATCGCGGCGGCGAGCAGCGACATCGCCTCGATCGGGTCCTCGCTGGGGGAGTAGTCGACGTCGACGTCGATGCTCTCGACGCCGGTCACCCGCAGGGTGGTCGTGCCGATGCCCTCGACGGTCACGCCGAGCTTCTGCAGGTAGAAGCACAGGTCCTGGACCATGTAGTTGGACGAGGCGTTGCGGATGGTGGTGGTGCCGGGGTGGAGGGCGGCGGCCATCAGGGCGTTCTCGGTGACCGTGTCGCCGCGCTCGGTGAGCACGATCGGGCGCTGAGGCTCGATGGCCCGGTTGACCTGCGCGTGGTACATGCCGTCGGTCGACTTCACCTCGAGGCCGAAGGGGCGCAGCGCCACCATGTGGGGCTGGACGGTGCGGTCGCCGAGGTTGCACCCGCCGGCGTAGGGGAGGTCGAAGTTGTCGGCGCGGTGGAGCAGCGGCCCGAGGAACATGATCACCGAGCGGGTACGGCGGGCCGCGGCCTCGTCGATCCGGGTGAGGTCGAGGTCCTTGGGCGGCACGATCTCGAGGTCGTTGTCGTCGTTGAGCCAGCGGGTCTGCACGCCGAGGCTGTTGAGGACCTCGAGGAGCCGGTTGACCTCCTCGATGCGCGCGACCTTGCGCAGCGTCGTCCGGCCACGGTTGAGCAGCGAGGCGCACAGCAGCGCGACCCCGGCGTTCTTGGACGTCTTGACGTCGATGGAGCCCGACAGGGTGGTCGGGCCCTGGATGCGCAGGTGCGTGGGGCCGGCGCCGACAGCGACGATCTCGGAGTCGAGAGCGGCCCCGATGCGGGCCAGCATCTCGAGGGAGAGGTTCTGGTGGCCCTTCTCGATGCGGTTGACGGCACTCTGGCTCGTGGCGAGCAGCTCGGCCAGCTGGGTCTGGGTGAGACCTCGGTGCTTGCGAGCGTCGCGGATGAGGTTCCCGATGCGGCCCTTGTAGTCATCAGACATGCGACGACCGTAACTCATATATGAGTTATTCGGCGATCCTGGGGCGGGGTGTCAAGATCACCAATATGAAGGCAACCACGATCCACGATACCCGCGACATCCGCTTCGGAGAGGTCGCCGACCCGGTCCTCGAGGCCCCCACCGACGCGATCGTGAAGGTGGTGGCCGGCTGCATCTGTGGCTCCGACCTGTGGCCCTACCGCGGGGAGAACCCGATCACGGCCGGCGACACGATCGGCCACGAGTGCATCGGCGTCGTGGAGGAGGTCGGCTCCGAGGTGCGCGACTTCAAGCCCGGTGACTTCGTGGTCGTCCCCTTCGACCACTGCGACAACACCTGCGCCCACTGCCGTGCGGGCATGCAGTCGGCGTGCGTCAACCTCGGGATGACCAACAGCGGCCAGGGCGAGTACGCCCGCGTGGCCCAAGCCGACGGCAGCCTCGTGGCCACCCACGGCACGCCCGACGCCGCGATGCTGCCGTCGCTGCTCGCGCTCTCCGACGTGATGCCGACCGGGTGGCACGCCGCGGTCGCTGCCGGCGTCCGCGAGGGCGGCACGGTCGTCGTCGTCGGCGACGGCGCGGTGGGCCTGTGCGGCGTGCTCGCCGCGGCCCAGATGGGCGCGGAGAAGGTGATCGCGATGTCGCGGCACGAGTCGCGCCAGAAGATCGCCACGGCCTTCGGGGCCACCCACCTCGTCGCCGAGCGCGGCCGGGAGGGCGCGGCCGCGGTCAAGGAGATCACCGACGGCATCGGGGCCGACGCGGTGCTCGAGTGCGTGGGCACCGACCAGTCCATGGGCACCGCCTTCGCCGTGGCCCGCCCGGGCTCCACGGTGGGCTTCGTCGGCGTCCCCCACGGGGTCGAGCTGCCGGTCTCGCGGATGTTCCAGAAGAACGTCGGCCTCGCCGGCGGGATGGCACCCGTGCGGCGCTACCTGCCCGACCTGATGGAGCTGGTCACCAGCGGGACGATCAACCCCGGCCTGGTCTTCGACCTGACCCTGCCCCTGGCCGACGTGGCCGAGGGCTACGCGGCGATGGACGAGCGCCGTGCGATCAAGGTGATGCTGCAGCCCTGAGGCCGAGCCCCGAGCGGGCACGAGGACCGCGGACCGCGGACCGGCTCAGGCGGTGGCCTGGAGCGTGCGGAGCTCGGCCGGCTGGCAGGCGCACCGGTCCGAGCACGCCAGGTAGGTGTGCCGGGCGTGTCCGCAGCTCGTGCAGGGCATGTCGTGGGACAGGTGGTACGCGGTGGCCTCGGGGGCGGTGTCGAACACGGGCTTCTCCTGTGAGCGGGGGGTTGCTCGTGACGGTAGGTGCGCACGCGCTCGCGCGGGGGCGGAACCCGCGGATCTCCTCCCAGATGACTAGGAGCTCTGCCCGATCGGTGGCCCGGGTCGTCCCCGCGCCCTCGGTCCGACCCGGACGTCGGGAACCGGCCCCCTGGCAGACTGACGGCATGACGACTGCTGACTGGGGGACGCGCGACCCCGCCTGGGCCGGGGTCCACGAGGGCGTGCTCTACCTGGAAGGCCGCACGGTGCGCGTGCTGCGCGCCGAAGGGCGTCCCGGGGCGACGCAGCCCCAGGTGCTCGTGCACGGGCTGGGCGGCTCTGCGTCGAACTGGATCGACGTGATCGCCGGGCTCGCCCACTACGGACCCGTGGTCGCGCTCGACCTCGCCGGCTTCGGCCACACCCCGGCCGACTCGGCCACCTCGCTGAGCGTCGACGGGCACGTCGAGCTGGTCCTGGCCGTGGCCGACCACCTCGAGTGGCCCTCCTTCGCCCTGCACGGCAACTCCATGGGCGGTCTGGTCGGCACGCTGCTGGCGGCCGAGCACCCCGACCGGGTGGAGCACCTCGTGCTGGTCTCGCCGGCGCTCCCGCCCTCCTGCCCGCTGGCGTTCCTGCCGATCC
>JBFJKO010000278.1:0-5017 GCA_041634935.1 Nocardioides sp. | reverse complement strand
TAACCCTCAGCCTGAGGGTCACAGTTGAGGCTCGCCGACCAGACCACAGGCCCGACCCCGGGCCGAGACAGACACACACTCCGAGAGGTGAAGCCGCCGTGGCTGCTGCACAGAACTACCTGGCCATCATCAAGGTCGTGGGCATCGGCGGTGGCGGTGTGAACGCCGTCAACCGGATGATCGAGGTCGGCCTCAAGGGGGTCGAGTTCATCGCGATCAACACCGATGCCCAGGCCCTGCTGATGAGCGACGCCGACGTCAAGCTCGACATCGGCCGCGAGTTGACCCGCGGTCTCGGCGCCGGCGCCAACCCCGAGGTCGGGGCCCGGGCCGCCGAGGACCACGCCGACGAGATCGAAGAGGTCATCAAGGGCGCCGACATGGTGTTCGTGACCGCCGGCGAGGGCGGTGGCACCGGCACCGGCGGCGCCCCGGTCGTCGCCCGGATCGCCCGTTCGCTCGGTGCGCTCACCATCGGCGTCGTCACGCGGCCGTTCGCCTTCGAGGGCCGTCGTCGTGCCAACTCCGCCGAGGAGGGCATCGCCGGGCTCCGCGAGGAGGTCGACACCCTCATCGTCATCCCCAACGACCGCCTCCTGTCGATCAGCGACCGCAACGTCTCGGTGCTCGACGCCTTCAAGCAGGCCGACCAGGTGCTGCTGCAGGGTGTCTCGGGCATCACCGACCTGATCACCACCCCGGGCCTGATCAACCTCGACTTCGCCGACGTGAAGTCGGTCATGGCCAACGCCGGCTCCGCGCTCATGGGCATCGGCTCCGCCCGGGGCGAGGACCGCTCCGTCGCGGCGGCCGAGATGGCCGTCTCCAGCCCGCTGCTCGAGGCGTCCATCGACGGCGCCCACGGCGTCCTGCTCTCGATCGCCGGCGGCTCCGACCTCGGTCTCTTCGAGATCAACGAGGCGGCGGCCCTGGTCGCCGACGCCGTGCACCCCGAGGCCAACATCATCTTCGGTGCCACCATCGACGACGCGCTCGGCGACGAGGTCCGCGTGACCGTCATCGCCGCCGGGTTCGACGGCGGCGTGCCCAAGCGCCGCGAGGAGGGCAACGTCCTGCGTCGCGACACCAAGCCGGCGATCCCGTCGACCCCGGCGCCCGAGGAGGCCCGCGTCGGAGGGTCGGCCCCGCGCCGTGACGAGAGCGCCCAGCGCCCCGAGACGACGGCGGTCCGCCCGTCGACGCCTCCGGCCGCGGCGCCGCGTCCCAGCACCCCCACCCAGGTGACCTTCGACGACGACGACCTGGACATCCCCGACTTCCTCAAGTGAGTCGGTGACATTCCACCCTCAGGAGCAGCACCGGTGTTCGCGTTCCGCACCACCCTCGGCCCCGTCGAGCTGGCCTTCACCGACCGGCACGGCGGGGTCAGCGGTGCGCCGTTCGAGTCCCTCAACCTCGCGTGGGCGGGGGACGATCCCGAGGCGCTCGCCGAGAACCATCGCCGGCTGATGGCCGACTTCGCGCCCGGCGACGACGTGGCCGCGCTCAGCCAGGTGCACGGGGGCGAGGTCGCAGTGGTCGGGCCGGAGGGTCCTGCCACCGAGCTCCACGCACGGCCCCACGCCACCGGTGACGGTCTCGTCACCCGGCGTCCGGCGACGACCCTGATGGTGCGCGCCGCCGACTGCGCCCCGGTCCTGCTGGCCGACCCCGACGCGCGGGTCGTGGGGGCGGCCCACTGCGGTCGCGCCGGGCTGGTCGCCGAGATCGTGCCCGCCACCGTCGCCACGATGGTCGAGCAGGGCGCCCGGACGATCCACGCCTGGCTCGGCCCCAGCGTCTGCGGGGGCTGCTACGAGGTGCCGGCCGAGCTCCAGGAGGAGGTCGCCGCGGAGGTCCCGCTCAGCCGCGCCACGACCAGCTGGGGCACGCCCGCGATCGACCTCGCTGCCGGGATCCGCGCCCAGCTGGCCGAGCTCGACATCGAGCTCGACACGACAGCCGCACGGTGCACCCGCGAGTCCGACGACCTGTACTCCTACCGTCGCGACGGCGCCGGCTCCGGCCGTGCCGCCGGCGTGATCCGGGTGGCGCGATGAGCCGCGCCGACGAGATCGCCGAGGGCCTCGCCCGCGTCCGCGACCGGGTGGAGCAGGCCGCCCTCGCCGCGGGCCGCGACCCCGACGAGGTCACGCTGGTCGTGGTCACCAAGTTCTTCCCCGCCTCCGACGTCCGGGTGCTGGCGGGCCTGGGGGTCACCGACGTCGCCGAGAACCGCCACCAGGAGGCCGTCGACAAGGCGGCCGAGTGCGACGACCTCGGCCTGCGGTGGCACTTCGTGGGTGGGCTCCAGAGCAACAAGGCGGCGGCGGTGACGTCGTACGCCGCGGTCGTGCAGTCCCTCGACCGACCCAAGCTGATCGCGCCCCTGTCGCGCGGTGCGGCCGAGCACGACCGCGTGCTCGACGTGCTCGTGCAGGTCAGTCTCGACGGCCCCGGCAGCGACCACCGCGCCGGCGTGGCCCCCGAGGCCCTCGTGGGCCTCGCCGCGTCGGTGGCCGCACGCGACGAGCTGCGCCTACGCGGCGTGATGGCGGTCGCTCCCCTCGGTGCCGACCCGGGGGAGGCCTTCGACCGGCTCGCCGACCTCCACCAGGTCGTGCTCGCCGAGCACCCCGCCGCCACCTGGCGATCGGCCGGGATGAGCGGTGACCTGGAGGCCGCCGTGGCCCGCGGCGCGACACACGTGCGTGTCGGGTCCGCGGTCCTCGGTTCGAGGCCTCGAGTCCAGTAGTGTCCGAAATAAGTCAGAGTGGCCCCGTCCGGGGTCGCCCGATCGGTGGCCCTGCCACCTCAGAGGAGTGTCATGAGCGGTGCGATGCGCAGGATCGGTGAATACCTCGGTCTGCTCGAGGACACCGGCCGCTACGACGAGTACGACGGCCAGTACGACGACACCTACGCCGACGTGCGCGAACCGCAGCCGGCACACGCGGGTGCGCACGGCCAGGAGACCGCGCCGGTGCAGGCCGCGCCGCGGCGCCGTCCCGAGCCCCGCCCCGCGCCCGTCGCCGATCTCGCGGAGCGTCGGCGCATCGCCGGTCACGCGCCGTCCGAGGTCGACGCGCCCGGCACCGTGGCCGAGCTGTCCCGGATCATCACCCTGCACCCGCGCACCTACAACGAGGCGCGCAACGTGGGGGAGAACTTCCGTGAGGGCACCCCGGTCATCATGAACCTCTCCGAGATGGACGACACCGACGCCAAGCGTCTCGTCGACTTCGCTGCCGGGCTGGTGTTTGCCACACGTGGCACCATCGAGCGCATCACCGCCAAGGTGTTCCTGCTCTCGCCGCCCAATGTCTCGGTCGCCGCCGAGGACAAGCAGCGGATCGTCGAGGGCGGCTTCTTCAACCAGAGCTAGGACGGACTATCCGTTGCAGGTCCTCGGAGAGATTCTCCACGGCATCTTGTTCGCGTTCATCGGCTGCATGTGGGTGCGCTTCATCGTCGACTGGGTGCAGGTCTTCGCGCGCTCCTGGAGCCCGCAGGGGGTGCTCCTCGTCGTGCTCGAGGTGGTCTACTCGATCACCGACCCGCCGATCAAGGCGCTGCGCAAGGTGATCCCACCGCTACGGCTGGGCAACTTCGCCCTCGACCTCAGCTTTCTGATCGTCTTCATCGGGGCCTACATCCTGCTCTCGCTGGTCGGTCAGTACCTCACCTGACGGCCCTCGGACGGGTCGGACTGTGGGAGTCGACCGGAGGCCGGTGCGTCCCACAGGCCATGCCAGGTCACATCAGCCCCACCTAGACGCTAAAGTGCTCCAGACCGTTCCACACAAGATCCACACCAACGACCAATGAATTGGGTGAAGTCATGCCGCTGACGCCTGAGGACGTGAGTAACAAGCGATTTACTCCCGTCCGGCTCCGTGAGGGCTACGACATGGGCGAGGTCGATCAGTTCCTCGACGAGGTCGAGGCCGAGCTCGCGCGGCTGACCGCGGAGAACGACGACCTCCGCACCAAGCTCGCTGCCGCGCAGTCCGGTTCGACCACGACGGGACCGATCCCGGTCCAGGCGCCGCCGGCCGAGGCCGTGCGGGCACCCGAGCCCGCCGCGGCTCCGAAGCCGGAGCCCGAGGCACCCGCTGCCCCGGTCGTCGCCGCCGTCGAGACGCCGGTGGAGACCATCCGCGTCGAGACCGTCCCGCAGGCGTCCAACGCCGCGGCGCGTTTGCTCGAGATCGCCACGCGCAACGCCGACGAGCTCGTCGACGAGGCCAAGAACGAGGCCGACAAGATCGTCGGCGAGGCGCGCACCAAGGCCGAGCGTCTCGACCACGAGTCGAAGGGCCGGGCCGACCGCCTCGAGGCCGACGCCCGCTCGCGCGCCCAGATGCTCGACACCGAGACCGCCGAGCGTCGTACGCAGCTCTTCGGCGACCTCGAGAAGGAGCGCGACAAGCTCGAGGTCGAGGTCGAGAACCTTCGTTCCTTCGAGCGCGAGTACCGCTCGCGCCTCAAGAGCTACTTCACCCAGCAGCTCGAGGCGCTCTCGGGCAACGACGACCACGAGCCGTCGGCCGAGGACGTCGCGGCGCCGAAGCGGCTTCGCTCGATCCTGGACAAGGAAGAGGGCTGACCCTCACCTGATCGTCCTCGACGGCCGTCTCCTCCGGGAGGCGGCCGTCGTTCTTTTTGCCCGCTCCCCGCCGGGTGAGCCTCATTGAGACGGGGTGCGGCACCCGATAACGTTCGTGCCGCCCGCGACCCGCCGTAGTGGTCGTGGCGACTGGAGAGGCTCGGCGCCCATGGTTCGCAGCACCCGCAAGCTGGCTCAGGCAGCGCGCAAGGCACTGACGCGCACGCCGAAGGACTCTCCCGAGGCGGAGAAGGCTGCGCCGGCCAAGAAGGCTGCGCCCGCGAAGAAGGCTGCGCCCGCGAAGAAGGCCGCGCCCGCGAAGAAGGCCGCGCCCGCGAAGAAGGCCGCGCCCGCGAAGAAGGCCGCGCCCGCGAAGAAGGCCGCGCCCGCGAAGAAGGCCGCGCCCGC
>JBFJKO010000277.1:0-5025 GCA_041634935.1 Nocardioides sp. | reverse complement strand
GGTTGGCGCGCGAGTCGCCGAGGTGGGCCAGCGCGAGGCGGTCGCCGTCGGTGCGGACGGCGGTGAAGGTCGTGCCCATCCCGGCCAGGGCGTGGTCGTTCTCCACCACCACGCGGATCTTCTCGGCGGCCTGGGCGACGGCGTACGCGAGGAGCTCGCGGGGCGGCAGCGAGCCCGACCGGGTGCGGGAGAGCTCGTCGGCGGCGTGGGCCGCGATCGAGGAGGCCACCTCACCGGCGGCGGCGCCGCCCATCCCGTCGGCGACCATCGCCAGCAGCGGCCCCACGAAGCCCGAGTCCTCGTTGTGGGAGCGCACCAGCCCGACGTGGCTGGCGGCGGCACCGCGGAGCTGGAGCATCTGAGAATTCAATCATCCACGACCCCCGACGTCCGGGGATCCCACGGCTCAGGCGGTGCGCTCACGCGGTAGCTCACGCGGTGAGGTGGTGCACGTAGCACCACCGCCAGTCCTCGGCCGGCTCGGCCGACTGCATGACGGGGTGGCCGGTCTCGTGGAAGTGGCGCGTGGCGTGGCGCCCGCTCGAGGAGTCGCAGCAGGCCACGTGGCCGCAGTCCAGGCACTGGCGCAGCGCGACCCACCGGGTGCCCTCCTCGAGGCACTCCGCGCACCTGCCGTCACCGCCCGTGGGTCCGTGCGGGCGCTCGACGAGGTGCTCGCACTCCTCCCCCGGCACCCGGATCGAGGTGGAGGAGCGCAGGTCGGCCCGCTCGTCGATCACCCGCTCGAGCATCGACTCCTCGAGGTCGAGCATCGCCAGCACGTCGGCGACGACCTCGGACGGCGTGGAGCCCGCGGAGCGGATCTGGAGCACACGCTCGCGCTCGGCTCGGATCATCGAGGTCCGCAGGCGCGCGTACAGCTCGCTGGGGGTCTCCTCGTCGGCGGTGGTGTTGAGCCGTTCCCAGGCGGCGAAGTTGCGCTGCTCCAGCCGGCCGCGGATCAGGTCGGCGACCCCGTGCAGGTCCTCGGTCTCGAGCGCCTCGAGCTCGGCGAGGCCCGCGTTGGACGCCTGCTGCAGCAGCGTCGCCCTGGCGAGGGCGTCGTCCATCGGGTCGGGTGACGGCACGTCGAGCCGTCGGGCGAGCCAGGGCAGGCTCAGTCCCTGGATCAGCAGCGTGCCCGCCACGACCGTGAAGGCGATCAGGAGCAGCACCTCCCGGTGCCGGGTGCCCTCGGGGATGATGAACGCCGCCGCCAGGGTCACGACGCCGCGCATCCCGGCCCAGCCCACGAGGAAGGTGTAGGCCGCCGGGGCGGGGGCGCCGTTGACGAACTTCGGGCGCACCAGGAAGTAGCGCACGGGGAAGACCCAGACCAGGCGCAGCACGATGACACCCACCAACGAGAGCACGCACGCGGCCGCGATGAGTCCGGTGCCGAGCTCGCTGCTGCCGACGTCGGAGAACAGGCGCGCGGCCTGCAGCCCGATCAGCAGGAAGACGACGTTCTCCAGCACGAACGCGATCGTGCTCCAGTTGATCCGCTCGGCGATGCGCGACTGCGCCGTCTGCAGCACCGGTGCCCGGTGGCCGAGCATCAGCCCCGCCACGACGACCGCGATCACGCCCGAGGCCTCCAGCTCCTCGGCGGCGACGTAGGCGGCGAACGGCACGATCAGCGAGACCGCGGTGTCCATCAGCGGGTCGCGCAGCCGTCGGCGCACCTGGGCGACGATCGCGTAGAGCAGCGCCCCCACCGCGACGCCCCCGCCGGCGGCGACGACGAAGTCGAGTCCGATGCCGACGATGCTGATCGGCTCCGCGGTCTCCTCACCGCCCAGCGCCATGGCGGCGCCACCGGCAGCGATCGCGGTGCGCAGGGAGACCAGGGCGGTCGCGTCGTTGAGCAGCGACTCGCCCTCCAGGATCGTCACGATCCGTCGGGGCAGCCCGATCTTCCGGCCGACCGCCGTGGCCGCGACGGCGTCCGGCGGAGCCACGACCGCACCGATCGCGAACGCCGCGGGCCACCCGATGCTGGGGATCAGCGTGTGCACGAGCACCCCGATGCCCACGGTGGTGAAGACGACCAGGCCGACCGAGAGCAGCAGGATGGAGCGTCGGTTGGCGTTGAAGTCGACCAGCGACGTGCCGATCGCGGTGGAGTAGAGCAGCGGCGGCAGCAGCCCGAGGAGCACCACGTCGGCCTCGAGCGTGACCTCCGGGATGAACGGCACGTACGACGCCGCCACGCCCGCGACGATCAGTACCAGCGGCGCCGGGACCCCGATCCGGTCAGCGAGGCCGGTGACCGTGAGCACGCCGACGGCCAGGACGACGAGCAGCAGGGCGATCTCCACCCCACGATCATGCCGGTCACCGGTGGCGTCAGGGACGCAGGGCGCGGATCCGCTGGTCGAGGTCGCGGCGGTTGTCGCGACGGCAGATCGCCTCGACGACCTCGATCCCGCCGTTGGGGCTGGCCAGCGCCTGCTCCAGCTCGGGCAGGCTCGTGACGCGCAGGTGCGGGGTGCGGGTCGCGGCGCACAGGGCCGCCAAGTCAACGCCGTGGGGCGTCCCGAAGAGCGCCTCGAAGCGGTCGGCGTGCTCGGGGGCGCCCTGCTCGAGCATCGAGAAGATCGAGCCGCCGTCGTCGTTGACGACCACGATCGTCAGGTCCGGAGTGGGCTGGCCGGGACCGGTCACCAGCCCGTTGCTGTCGTGGAGGAACGTCACGTCGCCCACGAGGGCGAGCTTGCGGCCGTCGGGGTGCCGGTCGTGACGCGCCAGGGCGACCCCGATCGCCGTCGACACGACACCGTCGATGCCCGAGAGCCCGCGGTTGGCGACCGTCTTGCGCCGCGACCCGACCGGGGTCGGTCGTGCCATCAGGTCGAGGTCACGGATCGGGCTCGACGCACCGACGACGAGGAGTCCCTCGGGCGGCACGGCCCGGCTCACCGCGCCCACGACGGCGTACGGCGTGAGGTCGGGCTCGGCGGCGAGGAGCGCGTCGAGCCGACGTCCCACCGCCCGGTCGGCGGTGCGCCACTCCTCGAGCCAGGACGGGTCGTCGGTGCCCTCGACCGTGGGGAAGGCCGCCTCGACGTCGACGCGGAAGGGGCGCTGCGCCCAGACGCCCGGGGCCGGCACCGAGACGACCTCGACGTCGTCGCGACCCAGGAGCCGGGTCACCGGGCGCGACAGGGTGGGACGACCGAGCACCACGACGCGCTCGATGCGGGCACCGAGACCGACCTCGGGGTCGAGCAGCAGCCGGTAGCAGCGCAGGGCGTGCTCGCCGGTGCGCGAGCCGCTCGACGGCTCCGCGAGCAGCGGCCACCCGGCGACCTCGGCGAGCTTGCGGGCCGAGGGGCCGGCGTCGTCACCGGCCACGACGACGGTGCGCGGACCGAGGGGCAGCACGGTCGGCTCCGGTCGCGCGGACGCCGGCGCCGCGGCGCGGGGCTGCGGGGCGCGGGGCACCCAGGGCTGGTCGTCGGTGGGCAGCAGCGGCTCGTCGAGCTGCACGTTGAGGTGCCACGGCCCGGCTGCGGGCGGGGCGGGCGTCCAGGTGGGCTCGTCGACGACGTCCTGGGTGGCGACCAGCGGCCCGAAGACGCCGACCTGGTCGGTGACCTGGTTGGCCCCGGTGCCGCGCAGTCGCGCGGGCCGGTCGGCGGTGACGACGACCAGCGCGATCCCGGCGTGGGCCGCCTCGAGGACGGCCGGGTGGAGGTTGGCGACGGCCGTGCCCGAGGTGCACAGCACAGCGGCGCGGCTGCCCTGCTTGGTGAGACCGAGGGCTAGGAAGCCGGCCGAGCGCTCGTCGAGGCGGGTGTGCAGGCGCACGAGACCGGCGCGGGCGGCGTCGAAGACGGCGAAGCCGAGCGGCGCGTTGCGGCTGCCGGGCGCGACGACGACCTCGCGCACCCCGTCGTCGAGCAGGCGCTGGACGACGGCTCGGGCGAGGCCGGTCGTGGGGGACGTCGGGGTCGGCTGGGTCATCGGGAGGTCATCCTCTCCACCTCGGCGAGCCGGGCCTCCCAATGGGCCACCCGGTCGGGGGGCGCGGCGAGGCGCTCGAGCGCGGCGTCGTCGACGTCCGGGGCACCGACCGGCAGCATCCCGTCGACGGCCTCGAGCGGGCGCACGGCGACGTCGTCGGTGAGGAGCGCGACGGTGGCGAGCCCGCAGGCGTAGGGCAGCTCGGGGAGCGCCGCGGCCAGGGCCAGGCCCGCCGCGATGCCCACGGAGGTCTCCAGCGCCGACGAGACCACCACCGGCAGCCCGATGTCCTCGGCGATGCGCAGGCAGGCGCGCACGCCGCCGAGCGGCTGCACCTTCAGCACCGCCACGTCGGCGGCCTCCAGGTCGCGCACCCGGTAGGGGTCGGCGGCCCGCCTGATCGACTCGTCGGCCGCGACCGGCACGTCGACACGACGCCGCACGACGGCGAGGTCCTCGACACTCGCGACCGGCTGCTCGACGTACTCCAGGCCGCCGGCGGCGCGGTCGAGCGCCGCGATCGCGGGCACGGCCTCGTCGACCGACCACAGACCGTTGGCGTCGACCCGGATGCGGCCGTCGGGGCCCAGCGCGTCGCGCACCGCCTCGAGGCGGGCCTCGGCCTCGGCCAGGCTCTGCCCGGGCTCGGCGACCTTGACCTTGGCCGTGCGGCACCCGCCGCGGAGCACGATCGCGTGCGCCTGCTCCGGCCCGACCGCGGGCACGGTGGCGTTGACCGGGATCTCGGTGCGCAGCGGGTCGGGCCAGTCGCCGGCGGCCGCCTCGAGGGCGCAGGCCCACCAGGGCGCCGCGACCGCGGCGTCGTACTCGAGGAAGGGGCTCCACTCCCCCCAGCGCCCGTCGGCACCGCGCACGAGCGCGACCTCGCGGACCGTGAGGCCGCGGAAGCGAGTGCGCATCGGGATCGACAGGACCTTCAGGTCGGTCATGGCGTCCCCACCAGGCGCAACAGCTGCTGCCGGTCGGGCTTGCCGTTGGCCAGCAGCGGGATCTCGGGGACGACGACCACCTGGCGCGGCGCCCAGGCCCGCGGGT
>JBFJKO010000276.1:0-5026 GCA_041634935.1 Nocardioides sp. | reverse complement strand
GGCCGGGACGCAGGCGAGGCCCACGAGCGCGACTCCGCACGCGGCGAACAGGACCCGCCGGGCCCACGCCGGGCCGATGGTGCGGCCGGCGCCCGGGTGGCCGAGGTGCGTCCGCGCGGCACCCGCGACCACCACGGTCGCGACGCCCCAGGCCCACGCGGTGCACGCCAGCAGCGCCAGCGCGGCGGCGACCTGCATCAGCGCCACGAACGGGGGAGCGGCCGGGGGCGGGGCGAGCATCGTGAGCGTCGCGAAGGCGACGGCGGAGGCCACGAGAGTGAGACCGAGCCACACCAGGGCGCAGCGAACGAGGGAGACAGCCATGCCGAGAACCTGTCTGATCTATGAGTTTGCGTCTGTTTGCGTCACTCAACGCCTGTTCGCCGATGGCGTCAAGCCCTCTCTCCACAGGCTCACCGCACGACGTAGGGTCGCGGCATGACGTGGGAGGAGGAGCTCTTCGGGTTCCTGGAGGACCTCGAGGACCAGGCCGGGTCGCTCTTCGAGACCGAGCGTGAGCTCGAGGTCGCCGACCGCAGCCGCACGGAGTACCAGCAGGTCACCCTCGCCTCGCGGCTCCAGGCGTCGCTCGACCGCGAGGTCGGGCTCGACGTCGTGGGCGTGGGGGTGCTGCGGGGGCGGCTCGAGCGGGTGTGCGCGACCTGGTGCCTGGTGCGCGCCTCCGCCGGTCAGGAGTGGCTGGTCCCGCTGACCGCGGTGGCGGCCGTCGAGGGCGCCGCCGACCGCTCGGTGCCCGAGGTCGCCTGGTCGCCGCTCACGCGGCTGGGCCTCGGCTCGGCCCTGCGCCGGCTCGGCGACGCGGGGGAGCGGTGCCTGGTCCACCGGCGAGACGGTGGCCGCCACGACGGCGTCCCGGCGCGGGTGGGGGCCGACTTCCTCGAGCTCGTCGAGGGCAGTGGTGCGGCGCCGCGCGTGCGGCTGGTGTCGTTCGACGCGGTCGCAGCGGTGCAGAGCGTCGGGCCCGGCTGACGCGAGGGGTCAGGTCGACTCGACGTCGTACGGCGGGACCTCGCCGTCGGCGAGCGTGGGGACGCGACGCTTGGGCGCGCGCGACTCCTCGCCGGCGTCCTCCATCGCCTCGATGATGTGCTTGCGCACGATCGTGCGGGGGTCGAGGTCGCGCAGCTCGAGGTCGGCGAACTCGGGCCCGAGCTCCTCGCGCAGGTCGTCACGTGCGGAGTTGGCGAACGTGCGCGCCTTGCGCAGCACGGCGCCGGCCTGCTTGGCGAACTCGGGGAGCTTGTCGGGGCCGAACATGAACATGGCCACCAGCGCGATGACGGCCAGCTCCATCAGCCCGACCCCGAACACGGCAGGCCCCTAGAACTTGCTGGTGGGCGTCAGGCCGAGCTGCATGCCGGCCAGGCCGCGGCTGCGACCCGAGAGCGTCTCGGCCACGGTGGTCAGCTCGCGCGCCGCCGGCGCGGTCGGGTCGGACTCGACGATCGGCTTGCCGGCGTCGCCGCCCTCGCGCAGGGAGAGATCGATCGGGATCCGGCCGAGCACCGGCACGTCGTAGCCGAACCGGGCACCGAGGGTGGTCGCCACCCGGTCGCCGCCACCGGAGCCGAAGATCTCGATCCGGTGGTCGGCGTGGTCGGGGCCCTCGGGCGTGCAGTGCGGGCACGGCAGGTAGGACATGTTCTCGACGACGCCCACGACACGCTGGTGCATCATCGAGGCCATCGTGCCGGCGCGCTCGGCGACCTCGGCGGCGGCCTCCTGCGGCGTCGTCACGACCACGACCTCGGCGTTGGGCAGGTGCTGGCCGAGTGAGATCGCCACGTCACCGGTGCCCGGGGGCAGGTCGAGCAGCAGCACGTCGAGGTCGCCCCAGAAGACGTCGGAGAGCATCTGGACCAGGGCCCGGTCGAGCATGGGGCCGCGCCAGGCGACGACCTGGTCGCGACGCGGCTTCAGCATGCCGATCGAGATCACCGAGACGCCGCTGGGCGTGGGGACGGGCATGATCAGGTCGTCGACCTGGGTGGGGCGGGCGTCGGCCACGCCGAGCATCGCCGGCACCGAGTGGCCGTAGATGTCGGCGTCGACGACGCCGACCTTGAGACCCTGCTTGGCCATCGCGATCGCGAGGTTGACGGTGATCGACGACTTGCCGACCCCGCCCTTGCCGCTGGCGATCGCGAAGACCTTGGTCAACGAGCCGGGCTGGGCGAAGAGGATCTCGCGCTGGGCCTGGCCGCCGCGCAGCTGCTCGCCGAGGCCCGCTCGCTGCTCGGCGGTCATCACGCCGAGGGTCAGGTCGACGCCCTTGACGCCGTCGACGGTCTCGAGGGCGGCGGTGACGTCGCGGGTGATGGTGTCCTTCAGGGGACAGCCGGCGACGGTCAGCAGGACCGTGACGTGCACGATGCCCTGGTCGTCGCACTCGACGCTCTCGACCATGCCGAGCTCGGTGATGGGGCGCTTGATCTCGGGGTCGTTGACCGTCGCGAGGGCGGCCTGGAGCAGATCGGGGTTCGGAGCACTCATGATGTCCCGAGTCTAGGGTGTGGTTCCCACGCCCGAGGAGTGCGGGGGAACGCGGGCCGAGGCCCTGCTCCCCGTGGCCTAGGCTCGCAGCCATGCTCATCGGCGTCAGCACGGTCAAGGACACGCTCGCGCACGCTCGCAGGTTCGTCGCCGGCAACCTCGCCGGCGGCCTCGACCACCTGGTGGTCTTCCTCGACCAGCCAAGCCAGGACGGGCAGGCCGAGGTGGCTGAGTTCCTCGAGGCTCACCCGGCCGTGACCTGTGTCCGGGCGGGAGGTGGCTGGTGGGGCGAGCACCGACCGCACGGGCTCAACGAGCGTCAGTGCATCAACGCCAACGTCGTCGGCCACCTGTTCGCCGACTCGCCGGCGGCCGAGAAGGTCTCCTGGGTCTTCCACGTCGACGGCGACGAGGTCGTGCGGGTCGACCGCGACTGCCTGGCTGCGGTGCCGCGCGAGTTCGCCGCTGTGCGTCTCGTGCCGCGCGAGGCCGTCAGCCGGCTGACCTGGGACGGTGAGCCCACGCTCTTCAAGAAGCTCCTCGACGCGCCCGACCTCCGTCTCCTCCACGTGCTCGGGGCGATCGGTGAACCCTCCAACCAGGCGTACTTCCACGGCCACGTGCAGGGCAAGGTCGGCGTCCGACCGAGCAAGGAGACCTGGCTGGGGCTCCACCACGTGATCGGAGCGGGCAGGACCGCGGTGCCGACGTTCGAGGACGAGCGCCTCGAGCACTTCCACTACGAGTCCTACTCGGGCGAGGAGTTCGTGCGGAAGTGGAGCGCGATGATCACGTCCGGGCCCCGCGCCGGGTTCCGGTCGGGGCGGGCCGCGGTGGCCGACGCCGTCCGCACCCTCCTCGAGAAGGACCTCGACCCGGCGGTCCGGCGGAGCCTGCTGCTCACGCTCTACTCCCGCGTCGCCGAGGACGACGCCGAGATGCTGCAGGACCTCGGGCTGGTGCTGGAGACCGATCCGCTGGCCGGCTCGCACGTGCCGTCGCCGGAGTCAGCCCAGGTCGGCGACCTGCTCCGTGACGAGATCGAGGCGCTCCGCGGCGCCGACAAGAGCGGGTACTTCCTCGGGACCAGGCCGACGGTCGGTTCCGGGCCGGGCGTCCAGGGGAGCGGAGGTCGCGACCAGGCGGGTAAGCAGGGCAAGGCCGGCAAGCAGGGCAAGCGCGGCCGACGGGCGCTACTCGGTCGCTCGACCTGACTCGCGCTCGTCCAGCTCCGCGAGCAGCTGGCGCAGCTCGGAACGCAGGTAGTCGCGCGTCGCCACCTCGCCGAGCGCCATCCGCAGCGAGGCGACCTCGCGGGCGAGGAACTCCATGTCGGCGTGGGCGCGGGCGTTGGCCTGCCGGTCCTGCTCGGCGATGACCTTGTCGCGGCGCTCCTGGCGGTTCTGCGCCAGCAGGATCAGCGGAGCGGCGTAGGAGGCCTGCAGGCTGAGCACCAGCGTGAGGAAGATGAACGGGTAGACGTCGAAGGCGGCGCCCTCGGGCGCGAGGACGTTCCAGGCGACCCACACCGCCACCACGAGCGTCATGTAGGCCAGGAAGGTCGCGGTGCCCATGAAGCGCGCGAACTGCTCGGCGAACACACCGAAGGTGTCGGCGTCGTAGCTCGGCCTCCGCACGATCTGGCGGCGCGAGTCCTTGGGGGTGTCGAGCCGCGAGGACGACGGGCGGCGCTCAGCCACGGCGTGCCCCTTCCGACAGGGCGCGGTCGCGCCAGCCGGCGGGAAGCATGTGGTCGAGGAGGTCGTCGACGGTCACCGCCCCGAGCAGGTGACCGTTCTCGTCGACGACGGGGGCGGCCACGAGGTTGTAGGTGGCGAGGTGGAGGGCCACCTCGGTGATCGTCGCCTCGGGGCGCAGGCTCACCAACGACTCGTCGAGCACCCCCGCGACCAGGCTCGACGGCGGCTCGCGCAGGAGCCGCTGGATGTGGGCGACCCCGATGAGCCGCCCGGTGGGCGTCTCGAGGGGGGAGCGGCAGACGTAGACGAGCGCGGCGAGCGACGTCGTGAGGTCGGGGTTGCGCACGTGGGCGAGGGCGTCGGCCACCGTGGCGTCGGTGCCGAGGATCACCGGCGCCGGCGTCATCATCGCGCCGGCGGTGTCCTCGACGTACGACAGGAGGCGGCGGACGTCCTCGGCCTCCTCCGGCTCCATGAGGTCGAGCAGGATCTCGGCCGTCTCCGGCGGCAGGTCGCGCACCAGGTCGGCGGCGTCGTCGGCCGACATCTCCTCCAGCACGTCGGCGGCGCGCTCGCTGTCGAGGTGGCCGAGGATGTCGACCTGGTCCTCCTCGGGCATCTCCTCGAGGACCTCGGCGAGCCGTTCGTCGTGCAGTGCCGCCACCACGGCCGTACGGCGGGCGAGGGGGAGGTCGTGCAGCATCGTGGCGGCGTCGGCGGGCCGCATCTCGTTGAGGGCGTGCAGCAGGTGGGTCGCACCCTGCGACTCGCTGTCGGCCTGGGTGAGCCCCTGGACGTCGCGCCACTCCACG
>JBFJKO010000275.1:0-5056 GCA_041634935.1 Nocardioides sp. | reverse complement strand
TCGTTCCAGCGAGCACGGCATCTCCTGCGTCACCGCCGGCAGCGTGCTGGCCGCGATCGACCGCGAGGAGTACGACGTCGTCCCGGTCGGCATCGCCCGCGACGGTCGTTGGGTCCTGGAGTCCGGCGACGTCGAGCGGCTCCGCATCGACGGTGACGCGCAGCTGCCCAGCGTCGACGACTCCCGTCCCGGGGTGCTGCTCAGCCAGGGCACCCACGGCACCGACCTGCTCGTCTCCGAGGCCTCGCGACCGCCCGCGGTCCTGGGTGACGTCGACGTCGTCTTCCCGGTGCTGCACGGGCCCTGGGGCGAGGACGGCACGATCCAGGGGATGCTCGAGATGGCGGGCGTGCGCTACGTCGGCGCCGGGGTGCTGGCCTCTGCGGTCAGCATGGACAAGGCCTACATGAAGACCGTCCTCGCCGCTGCCGGGCTACCGGTCATGCCCGGCGTGACCGTCACCGCCGCCCAGTGGGCGCGTGACCCGGCCGCCGTGCGCAGCCGGGTGGCCGCGCTCGGGCTGCCGACGTTCGTGAAGCCGGCCCGCGGCGGCTCCAGCCTCGGGGTCTCCAAGGTGCGCGCGGCCGAGGAGTTCGACGACGCCCTCGAGCTCGCTCTCGAGCACGACCCGCGCGTGCTGGTCGAGGCCTCGGCCGAGGGGGCGCGCGAGGTCGAGTGCGGCGTCCTCCAGCGGCCCGACGGCGTCCCCGAGACGACCCGGCCGGCGGAGATCCACGTCGACTCCTCACGCGACTTCTACGACTTCGAAGCCAAGTACCTCCCCGGGCAGTCGACGCGGATCGACCTTCCCGCCGACCTGCCGGCTGACGTCGTCGCCGAGCTGCAGGAGCTCTCGGCCCAGGCGTTCGAGGCCGTCGGGTGCGAGGGACTGGCCCGGGTCGACTTCTTCGTGATGCCCGACGGCGCGCTCGTCGTCAACGAGATCAACACGATGCCGGGCTTCACGCCGACGTCGATGTTCCCGCAGATGTGGGCGGAGTCGGGGGTCGACTACCCGACCCTGGTCGACCGGTTGCTCCGCCTGGCCCTGGCCCGCGACACCGGGCTGCGCTGACGAGTCGTGAGGTTCACCGGCCCGGACCGGCGCGCCGTACTAGATTTGTGGGGCACTCGCCCCGGAGAGGTCCGCCACGCATGTCATCTGTCGAACCGTCGGTGAGTACGACCCCGGACGGCCCGGACGGCCCGGACGGCCCGGGCAGCGAGTGGGCCGGGCGCCGCTCCTGGCTGCGCCGCGTGCCCGGCGAGCTCTACGTGCTCACCTTCGTCGCCGCGGTGACGCGGTTCGCGTTCCTCGACAAGCCCCGGGCGATCGTCTTCGACGAGGTCTACTTCCGCGAGTACGCCCTGCGCTACCAGGAGGGCACCTACTACTTCGACCTGCACCCGCCGCTCGGCAAGCTCCTGCTGGGTGCGTGGGCCTGGCTGAGCGGCACCGACGCCGCGGCCGCAGGAAGCGACCCGGCGGTCGCCCTGCGCATCCTGCCGGCGATGGCCGGCACCGCCCTGATCGTCGTCTTCTACCTCTTCGTACGCCGTCTCTCGGGCAGCCGCCGGCTGGCGACCCTGGCAGCAGGACTCCTGCTGCTCGACAACGCGATCCTCGTCGAGTCGCGTGTCACCACGCTCGACAGCATGCTGCTGCTCTTCGGGCTCGGTGCGGTGACGCTCGCCCTGCACGCCCGCGACCACCGCGCCTCCCGCTCGAGCGCCTACTGGTGGCTGCTGCTGGGGGCGGCTGTCCTGGGCGCGATGGCGGCGTCGGTCAAGCTCACCGGGCTCGCGCCCCTCGGGCTCGTGGGAGTCCTGTGGATGCTGGACGTCTGGGCGGAGCGGCGCGACCTGCGCCGCCGAGCCGGCGCCGTGATCGCTCAGGCACTGATGCTCCTGCTCGTCCCGATCGGTGTCTACGCCGCCGGGTTCGCCGTCCACTTCGCGCTCCTGCCCGAGACCGGTCCGGGCGACGCCTTCATGTCGGCGGAGTTCCAGGCGACCCTCGAGGGCAGCCCGACCTACAGCCCGGACGCCGAGATGGGCTTCGTCGACAAGTTCACCGACCTCAACAGCTCGATCCACCTCTACGAGCTGTCGCTCAACGACTCCACGCACCCCTACGAGTCGTCCTGGACGAGCTGGCCGGTCAACAAGCGCGGCGTCTTCCTCTACGTCGCCGACGCGGGCAACGAGAAGTCCAGCTACATCTACCTCCTGGGCAACCCGGTCGTCTGGTGGGGGATCCTCCTCGGCGCGGCCGTGGTGCTCGCCGGGTGGGTGCTGCGACCCGAGCGGTTCCGGCCCTACCGCTGGTCGCTGGGCTTCCTGGCCTTCGCGTGGGTGGCCGACTACCTGCCGTTCGTCCTGATCGAGCGGCCGATGTTCCTCTACCACTACTTCTTCGCGCTCCTGTTCAGCCTGGCGTTCGTCGTCATCGGGCTGGGCGTGCTGACGGGGTGGATCGAGGAGGGGGAGCGTCCCTTCACCTTCGGTTCGCGGGCCTCGGCCGTCGGCTTCTGGTAGCTGCTGGGCGTCGCGGCGCTGGCGTTCCTCTACTTCGCCCCGATCACCTACGGCACGCCGCTCACCCCGGCAGAGCTCGAGAGCCGCATGTGGCTCAGCACCTGGCGGTAGCCCCCGATGGCCCTGATCCACCTCCTCTCCGCGCTCGTCCTGGGCGTCGCGCTCGTGCGGCGCGCGCCGTTCCCGCTCTACCGGTTCGAGGCGGTCGCTGCTGCGGTCGTGGTCGGGCTGCTCGGGTGGATCTGGCTGGCCTTCGTGCTCCTGCTCGCCCTCCCGTACGACGTCGCCCTGCCGCTGGTGGTGGTCGCGGCGCTGGCGGTGGCCGTGGCCCTGTGGCGCGGCCCGACCGCGGGCGTGCGCCCGCTGGAGGGCGGTCGCTCGGCTTGGGTGGTGTGGGGCGCCGCCACCACGGTGACGAGCGCGCTGGTCGCGCGTCTGTTCTGGACCCACAGCCTCCCGCGGGAGGCCGACGGCATCTGGTCGGTCGGCGCCACCTGGGCCGACTTCGGGCTCCACTCGACCCTGGTCACCGACTTCGCGGCCGGCTCCGGGCTCACCGGTGACCTCCCGATCGCCAGCGGGGAGCGACTGACCTACCCGCTGCTGGTCGACCTGCTCTCCGGCATCTACCTGCAGGGTGGGATGAGCCTGCACGCCAGCCTGTTCTGGCCCGGGGTGCTGCTCGCGCTGGCGATCTGCCAGCTCCTGATCTCGGTCGGGCTGCGCCTCTTCGGGCAGGTCTGGGTGGGCGTGGGCGGCCTCTGGCTGGCCCTGACGTGCGGCTCCTTCGCCGGCGTCGGCGCGGCCTGGGGCGACTGGCGGGCCAGCGGACTCGGGTTGGGGGAGTTCCTCACCGACCTGCCCGCCGACTACTCCCAGGACGCCGAGTCCAACGCCAACCTGACCAACCTCCTGGTCGACGCGATCATCCCGCAGCGCTCCATCCTGCTCGGGCTCGGCGTCGGGCTGGTCGTGTGGACCCTGCTGATCGTCGCCCGCGACCGGGGCGACGCCGTCCTGCTCTGGCCGGCGGCGGCGCTGGTGGGGCTGCTGCCGATGGCCCACCCGCACACCTTCGTGGTGATGGTGGCGCTGTTCTCGACCGTCGTCGTCGAGGCCGCCTGGCGCGCGCGGGCGATCCCGTGGGCGCACCTGTCCCCGATCTCGCTGATCGCCGCCCTGGCCCTGCCGCAGCTGATCTGGCAGCAGGTCGCCAACAGCAACGGCACCGGCGGCCGCGTCCGGCTGTTCTGGCAGCTCCAGGAGGGCGAGTCGCTGCCGGCGTACTGGTGGGCCAACTTCGGTCTGATGGGGCTCGCGCTGCTCGCCGCGCCCCTGCTCCTGCGCCGTGACCCGCGCGTGCTCTGGATGCTGCCGATGCTCGGGGTCTGGGTGCTCACCCAGGTCTACGCCTTCCAGCCGTTCGAGTACGACAACCTCAAGCTCATCTACTGGGTCTACGTCGTCGGTGGCTTCTTCATCGCCCACCTCGCGGTCGAGCTCGTGCGACGCGTCCCGCTCGCGCTGGCCCTGGTGCTGCCCGTGGCGGCCGTCGTCGCGGTGCCCGGGGTCCTGGCCATCACCCGCGACCTGACCACCCGCTACCTCTTCGCCGGGCCCGCCGACATCGAGCTGGCCGACTGGGCGCGCGCCAACACGTCCCCGGACGCCGTCTTCGCCGCGGCCGACCGCCCGAACGTGCCGGTGGCGACCCTGGCCGGGCGCAGCCTGGTGATGGGCTACCGCGGGTGGCTCTACAACTTCAACCTGCCCTACGCCGAGCGCGAGGAGGCCGTGCGCGCGGCGCTGGCGGGTCGGTTCGACGACCCCGGACTCGAGCGGTTCGGCGCCGACTACGTGCTCGTGTCGTTCGCCGAGGACCCCTACTGGGGCACCGACTACGACGCGCTGGCCGCGCAACCGGTCGTGTGGAGCAACAGCACCTGGAGCGTCTACGCGGTGCCGTGACCGGACGTGACCGGCCGCAGCGACCGGGTGCGTTAGTCGCAGTTCTCGACCAGGGTCAGGTGCTCGTCGACCGCGGCGGCGAGCTGCACGATGGCCGCGGCCGGCCCGTCGGGGCGGTAGTCGCCCGGCACGAGCACCTCCACGACCGGGCGGTAGCCGGCGGCGGTCAGCGTCACGTCGGCGTCCTGGTCGAGGAAGTCCTCGGGCGCGACGTACCAGCCGACGCCGTTGGCGACCTCGCACGACGAGCTGGCCTGGTCGAAGTCGTCCGGCACCGGCACGCCGCAGCGCACCACGTAGGCGGGGTCGCCGTAGGCGGCCCCGAGAGCGTCGGCGGGCTCGACCTCGCGCGGCAGCTCGCCGGCGAGGTCGGTGGGCAGGTCGGCGACGAACGCCTCGCACGCGGCGCGGTCCGACGCGTCGACGTCCGGGGTCACCACGCTCACCGCACCACCCGAGCAGGCCCCGAGCAGCAGGGCCAGCGAGGCGGTCAGGGCGACCGCTCGGGTCGCTCGGGTCACCCGGGTCACTCGGGGAGCGCGGGTGACGA
>JBFJKO010000274.1:0-5074 GCA_041634935.1 Nocardioides sp. | reverse complement strand
GTCATCGGCACCACCTACGTGCAGGTGGAGGCGTGGTCGACCCCGGCGCTGTACGCCGGCATCGGCATCGGGGCACTCGCCTGCGCGATCCTGGTCGTCAACAACCTGCGCGACATCCCCACCGACACCGTCGCCGGCAAGCGCACCCTCGCCGTGCGGCTGGGCGACGCGCGCACGCGCCGGCTCTACCTCGCCCTCGTCGTCGCAGCAGCGGCGTGCGTCGTGCTCGTCGCCGCCACCACCACCTGGTGGGCGCTGTTCGGCCTGGCGTTCCTCGCCGCGGCAGCCCCCGGCGTCCGCACCGTGCTCGGTGGCGCCACCGGCCCGGCGTTGATCCCGGTGCTCCAGCAGACCGGTGTCGCCGAGCTCGCCTGGGCCGCGCTGGTGGCCGGGGCCCTGGTGCTCGGCTGAGCACCCGCATGCCACCTCTCGCACGCCACCGGGCGACGTAGGCTGGGTGGCATGTTCATGATCCTGCTGGTGCTGGTCGTCCTCTTCGTGCTGTGGCGCTTCCGGGTGCCGATCCTCGCCAAGATCCTCGGTCAGCCGCAGAGCCGCATCGAGCGGCAGCTCAACCGGCGCAAGGACTGACCCGGCCGTCGCCAGGAGCGACGACGTCAGGCCTGGTCGTCGTCGGCGTCCTCGCGCGAGCGCATCTCCTCGTAGCGCGCCGAGGCACGTCCGGCGCGCTCCTCGACGCGACGCGCGAGCGCCTCGCGCGGGGCGCTGAGCACGAAGTAGGACCCCACACCGCTGATCACGAAGGCCAGGAGCAGCGTGATCATCGCGTTGGGGTCGCTGAAGAGGAGCGCTGACACCGCCGCGAGCGTCACCCAGGTGACGAGGAACAGCGCGAGGCGGGCGATGGTGTAGATCCAGAACTCCTTCACAGGGTTCAGGGTATGTCGTGACCACCGTGGGCCTACATTGGAGGGGTGCTCAAGTTCCTGTTCGTGCTGATCCTGTTCGCGGCGGCGACCTACCTGCTGATCCGCGTCTTCCAGCAGCGCGGCCTGATGCCCCAGGCACCGGCCCGGCCGCGGCGTCAGCCGCCCAAGCGCATCATCGCGCCGGACGACGACGAGGACTTCCTGCGCGACCTCGACCGCAAGAAGCGCGAGCCCGAGGACCCCGACTCCAAGCCGTAGCGGCCCGGGAGCAGGTCAGGACCGGCCGGCGGCCTTCAGGTCGCGACGCAGCTCCTTGGGGAGCGAGAAGATCAGCGACTCCTCGGCCGAGTGCACGGCCTTCGCGTCGGGGTAGCCGCGCTCGGCGAGGAAGGCGAGCACGCCCTCGACGAGGTCCTCCGGCACGCTCGCGCCCGAGGTGACCGAGACGGTCCTCACGCCGTCGAGCCAGGCCTCGTCGATCTCGGTGACGTCGTCGACGCGGTACGACGCCTTGGCGCCGGCCTCGAGCGCGACCTCCACGAGGCGCACCGAGTTGGAGGAGTTGGCCGAGCCCACCACGATCACCAGGTCGGCGTCCGGCGAGATCTCCTTGACCGCGAGCTGACGGTTCTGGGTGGCGTAGCAGATGTCGTCGCTGGGCGGGTCGAGCAGCAGCGGGAAGCGCTCGCGGATCGCCGCGACCGTCTCGAGGGTCTCGTCGACCGAGAGGGTGGTCTGCGACAGCCACGCGACGCGCGCGGGGTCGCGCACGACGATGCCGGGCACGTCGGCGGGGCTCTGCACGAGCTGGATGTGCTCGGGGGCCTCGCCGGCGGTGCCCTCGACCTCCTCGTGGCCCTCGTGACCGATCAGGAGGATGTCGTAGTCGTCGTCGGCGAAGCGCCGGGCCTCGTGGTGCACCTTGGTGACCAGCGGGCAGGTGGCGTCGATCGTCTTGAGGTCGCGTTCCTCGGCCTGGCGGTGCACCTCGGGCGAGACGCCGTGCGCGGAGAAGACGACGGTGGCGCCCTCGGGCACCTCGGCCAGCTCCTCGACGAAGACCGCGCCGCGCGACTCGAGGTCGGAGACGACGTGCTTGTTGTGCACGATCTGCTTGCGCACGTAGACCGGCGAGCCGTAGAGGTCGAGCGCCTTCTCGACCGTCACGACGGCCCGGTCGACGCCCGCGCAGTAGCCACGCGGGGCCGCCAGCAGGACGGCCTTCTCGGCCTCGTCGGGGGTCAGGACGGCCGGGCTGCCCAGATCGATGCTCATGCGGCCGAGTCTACGGGCCGGGCGAGCCACGGCCGAAGCCTCAGTCGACCTGCTCGTAGAAGCCGATCGACAGCTCGTCGTCAGGGTCCACGGAACCGCTGATCCGCAGCGTCACCGTCTGCCCGGGCTGCACGAGCGTGACCGGACCACCACTGGTGCCGGCAGCCATCCGGGTCGGCCCGCGCTCACCGTTGACCAGCGCCGTCACCCGGCCCTCGGCGGTCGCGAGGTAGAGCTGGGCGAGGACCGGTCGTGCGCCGTCCGGCGCGATGCCCTCGACCTCCCGCTCGCCGGTGGCATCCGCGCGGGAGACCCGCCGCCACACGTGCCCCTCGTGCTCGAGGGTCGCCGGCAGATAGGACTCCCGGGAGCCCGGGTTCTCGGGCCCCGTCCGGGCGTACACCCCTACGCTCAGACGCAGGTCGGACGGAGCGATACGCGGCCCTCGTGGTCCGTCGGTGAGGTAGACGCGTGCGCTGACGTCCTCACCGATCTGGGTGGGGAAGGCGAAGCTGCCCCCGCTCGAGGCGTCGACGGGCAGACCTCCACACCCGCCCCCCTCGACCGCGCTCCTCCCCCCGAGCTCGAGGTGGACGTACGCCTCGTCGGCTGAGGTCTCGCAGTCGACGTAGAGCTCGATGCCGCGGGTCGTGCTCGTCGCGGGCACGACCACCTCACGCTCCCCGCCCTCGCTCACATCTCCTGCCAGGAGCTCCAGGCCGGCCGGTGACTGGCGGAAGGTGACACCTCCCGTGGTGAGGCCCTCGGGTCGCGGGTCGCCCAGGGTGTAGATCGCCAGCCCGGGCGTCCCGGCCTCCGCGCGCACGGTCAGGCGCCCGGTGCTCCCCGGGGCCCAGTAGTAGTAGTCGGAGAAGTCCGGGACGTCGTAGGCGAGCCCCTGCTGGGTGGTGGGTGCGTCCAGGACCACCCGGTCGTCGTCGCCCGACGTCCCCCAGGAGACCAGTCGCGGGCGGTCCGAGGCCGGCAGCTCGATCGAGACCCGGTCGCCCTCGGCCTCGACGCCCTGCGCTCAGTCGTAGGAGAAGCCGAGCGCCGTCAGCTGCGCGGGCGGAGTGAGCCCGACGACGGTGCCGGCGGGGTCGGGCGTCGCCTGACGGGCGCCCTCGGGCAGCAGGGCGACACCCCCGACCACGGCGACCACGGCGGCGACACCGCCCGCGGCGACGACCCGGCGGCGACGGCGTACGACCTGCACGCGCAGGTGGACCGCCGCCGTGCGGGCCACGCCCGGGCCGGCGAGGTCGGACACGTCGTCGGCGTGCCGGTCGAGGGTGGCGCGGAGGTCGTCGAGGCTGTTCATGACGCGTCCTTCGTGGTGCTCGGGTCGAGGTCGTCGTGGGTGTCGCTCGCTAGGGCCGGGTCGATCCGCAGCTTGGCGAGCGCGCGGCTGCACTGGCTCTTGACGGTGCCGACCGTGCAGCCGAGCACCTCCGCCGTTTGCGCCTCGGTGAGGTCCTCGAAGTAGCGCAGCACCACCACGGCCCGCTGGCGTCGTGGCAGGCGCTCCATGGCCGTCCAGAGGTCCACGCCCGCACCGGTGGCGTCGGTCCGGTCGCCGTCGCGTCCCTCCCGGTGGGCGGGCTCGGGGAGCACCTCGGTGGCCTGCTCGCCGTTCCACCTGCGTCGCCACCAGGTGGCGTAGGTGTGGAAGAGCACCTTGCGCACGTAGGCCTCCGGGGAGCCGGAGATCCGGCCCCAGGCGAACCACGCCTTCGTGAGACTGGTCTGGAGGAGGTCCTCCGCGAGCGCGTGGTCGTGGGTGAGCAGGTAGGCGGTGCGGAGCAGGCCGGACGAGCGCGCGGCGACGAACTCGTCGAAGTCGGGGCGCGCCGTCGCCTGGCCCACGCGCTGCTCCGTCCTGGCTCCGGGCCGCGCCGAGTCGCGTGCCGTGGTGTCGATCATGTACTCCTGGACCACTCAGGCCCGGCAGATGGTTGCACGTATCGGAGGAAGCCGATGAAGTACGTCGTCCTCGGCGCCGGGGCCGTCGGTGGGGTCATCGGCGCCCGGCTGCACCTCGCCGGTCTCGCCACCACGCTCGTGGCCCGTGGCGCCCACCTGGAGCGGATCCGCACGTCAGGGCTCGTGCTCGACCGCGCCGTCGACCCGCAGGTCGTGCAACCGCCCGTGGCCGACTCGCCGGCCGGGGTGACCTGGACCGACGACACCGTCGTCCTGCTGTGCGTCAAGAGCCACCAGACCGCCGCGGCCCTGGCCGACCTCGTCGCGCACGCCCCCAGCGCCACGCCGATCGTGTGCGCGCAGAACGGCGTCGCCAACGAGCCCGAGGTGCTGCGCCGCTTCCCGCTCACCTACGGCCTCACCGTCATGCTGCCCTCGCTGCACCTCGAGCCCGGCACGGTGGTGGAGAAGTGCACGCCGGTGCCGGGCCTGCTCGACCTCGGGTGCTTCCCGCAGGGTGTGGACGAGGTCGCCGAGCAGGTGGCGGCCGCCCTGCGCTCGGCCGGCTTCGAGTCGGTGCCGCGGCCCGACATCATGGCGTGGAAGTACCGCAAGCTGCTGGTCAACGCCGTGGGTGACGCCGGCGGTCTCGCCGAGGAGGGCGAGGATGTCGCGGCCCTGCGTGCCGCGGTGCTGGCCGAGGGCGAGGCGGTGCTCGCTGCAGCCGGGATCGCCGCGGTCACGGCCGAGCAGGACGACGCACGGCGTGGCGACCTGCTGCGGCCGCGCGCCGACATCGCGGCCCACCCCGGCAACTCGCTGCGCCAGAGCCTGACGCGAGGCCTGACCTCGGAGATCGACTACCGGGCCGGAGAGATCATCCTGCTCGGCCGGCTCCACGGGGTCCCGACGCCGGTCAACGAGCGCCTGCGCGCCCGCGTCGCCGAGCAGGAAAAAGCACGGCGGCCCGCCGGCCCCGGGTAGGG
>JBFJKO010000273.1:0-5076 GCA_041634935.1 Nocardioides sp. | reverse complement strand
CCGGCCCAGGCGTGGTGGAAGTAGAGCGAGGCGCCGTGGTCGATGATCCACAGGTCGCCGCCCCACCACAGCAGGTTGGGGTTGCGCCACGAGCGGTCGACGTTGGCGCAGAAGGCGTCGAGCCACACGATGCTCGACGCGGTCTGCGGGTCCGAGCCCTGGCCGTCGTAGCCGAACGAGCCGGGCAGGAAGTCGCTGCCCAAGTTGGGACCCACGCTCGCGGACAGCAGGTCCTGGACCTCCTCGTCGGCCTCGTAACGGGCGATCTCCGCACTCAGGTCGAGCACCACCTGGCGTGGGGTGTCGAGTCCGAGTCGGCGCGCGAGCTCACCTACGATGACCTCGGCCGCGAGCACCCGCGGCCCCTGGCCGGCTCGGCGGAACTTGCAGACGTAGGTGCCCAGGTCGGCGCCCTCCACCAGGCCGGGGAGGCTGCCTCCCTCCCGCAGCGGGGTGAGGTAGCGGGTGACGACGACCTCGGGGAGCGCCCTCACGTCAGGGGTGCCTCGTCGGCCAGCCGGGCGCGCTGCTCCTCGATGTCGAAGTCGGCGGCGGGCCACTGCGGGTTGAGGCCCTGGAGCGCCTCGCGCAGCAACCAGCCGACCGCGAGGTTGCGGTACCACTTCTTGTCGGCGGGGACGACGTACCACGGCGCGATCTCGGTGTTGGTGCGCTCGAGGGCGATCTCGTAGGCCTCCCGGTAGTCGGGCCACCGCTCGCGCTCGTCGATGTCACCGGGGTTGAACTTCCAGTACTTCGTCGGGTCGTCGAGGCGCGCGAGGAGCCGCTCCTTCTGGGTCTGCGCCGAGACGTGCAGCATGCACTTGACGACGACCGTGCCGGAGGCGACGAGCTGCTGCTCGAAGTCGTTGATCGCGTCGTAGCGGCGCTCTATCTCCTCGGCGGAGGCCAGCTCACGCACCCGCGCGATGAGCACGTCCTCGTAGTGGGACCGGTCGAAGACACCGACCAGCCCGGCGGCCGGCAACGCCTTCTCGATGCGCCACAGGAAGTCGTGACTCAGCTCCTCCTGGGTGGGCGCCTTGAACGAGGTGATCCGCACGCCCTGGGGATCGATCAGGCCCACGGTGTGGCGCACGACGCCGCCCTTGCCGGAGGTGTCCATGCCCTGGAGCACCAGCAGCACGCTGCGCGAGCCCTCCGTGCGCCCCTCGGCGAACAGCCGCTCCTGCAGGTCGGCCAGCTCGTCCCCGAGCGCGACCAGCGCCTGCTTGCCGTCGCTCTTCGAGCCGTCGAAGCCGGGCGCCTCGTCGGTGGGGAGCTGCGTGAGGTCCACGGGGCCGGGCGGGAGCCGGAGGTGCTCGACGAGGTTCATGCGCACACCCTAGGGGCCGGCGTCCTCACCGCGAGCCGCGCTCAGCTCGTCGCGCACGATCGCGAAGGCCATCGAGGACCCGTAGCCCTTGCGGGCCAGCAGCCCCACCAGGCGCCGCGTGGCGACCGTGTCGTCGACGCGGGTCAGCGTGCGCAGCTTCTTGCGGACCAGGCGCCGTGCGGCCTCCTCCTCGTCGGCCGGGTCGACCTCGTCGAGGACCTCGCGGGCGACCTCGTCGTCGACGCCCTTGCGACGCAGCTCCTGGGCCAGCGCGCGACGCGCGAGGCCCTTGCCGGGCTGCCGGTGCGAGACCCACAGCCGTGCGAACGCCTCGTCGTCGATCAGCCCGACCTCCTCGAACCGGTCGAGCAGCCGCTCGGCGATCTCGACCGGCACCAGCTTCTTGGCGAGCTTGTCGGAGAGCTCCTTGCGGCTGCGTGCCTGACCGGTCAGGGCGTCGAGCAGGATCTTGCGCGCCACGGTCTCCGGGTCGGCGTCGGGGCCCTTCGCCACCGGGTCGGACGGCGGCGCTGTCGCCCTCGCCTGATCAGGGCGATCAGCGCCTCCGCGCGTCCAGGCGTCGACACCCAGGGAGACGTCGCCGCTCCACGGGTCCTCCATCGTGTTCCTCCCGCTGTCCGTGGGCACGGTTGTCTCCCGGGTCACCGGATCTCGAGACGCGGGTCACGGCTTCGCAGGCTCAGCCGTGCCGCTCGCTCGATCACCATCAGCACGTCCGCTGGCGCGGTCGTGCTAGAAGTCATCGATCCCGATGGGCTTGTCGGAGAGCTCGGACAGGTCGTCGGGCGCGGTCTCGCTCGGGATGACGCCGAGCTTCTCGAGGATCTTCTTCTCCAGCTCGTTGGCCAGGTCGGGGTTGTCCTTCAAGAAGGTGCGGGCGTTCTCCTTGCCCTGACCGAGCTGGTCGCCCTCGTAGGTGTACCAAGCGCCGGCCTTGCGGACGAGTCCGGCCTCGACGCCGACGTCGATCAGGCCGCCCTCGCGGCTGATGCCCTTGCCGTACATGATGTCGAACTCGGCCTGCTTGAACGGCGGGGCGACCTTGTTCTTGACGACCTTGACCCGGGTGCGGTTGCCGACCATGTCGGTGCCGTCCTTGAGGGTCTCGATCCGACGGACGTCGAGACGCACCGAGGAGTAGAACTTCAGCGCCCGACCACCGGTGGTGGTCTCGGGCGAGCCGAACATGACGCCGATCTTCTCGCGCAGCTGGTTGATGAAGATCATCGTGGTGTTGGAGTTGTTGAGGGCACCGGTCATCTTGCGCAGCGCCTGGCTCATCAGTCGCGCCTGGAGGCCGACGTGGCTGTCACCCATCTCGCCCTCGATCTCGGCGCGGGGCACGAGCGCGGCCACGGAGTCGATGACGATGAGGTCGAGCGCACCCGAGCGGATCAGCATGTCGGCGATCTCGAGCGCCTGCTCCCCCGAGTCGGGCTGGGAGACCAGCAGCGCGTCGGTGTCGACGCCGAGGGCCTTGGCGTAGTCGGGGTCGAGCGCGTGCTCGGCGTCGATGAAGGCGACGATGCCGCCACGGGCCTGGGCGTTGGCGACCGAGTGGAGGGCCACCGTGGTCTTTCCGGAGGACTCCGGACCGTAGATCTCCACGACACGACCTCGCGGCAGGCCACCGAGGCCCAGGGCGACGTCGAGGGCGATCGAGCCCGTCGGGATGATCTCCAGCGGGGCGCGGGTCTCGTCGCCGAGGCGCATCACCGAGCCCTTGCCGAACTGCTTCTCGATGTTGAGAAGGGCGGCGTCCAGGGCCTTGTCGCGATCTCCAGCCATGATGTGTGTCCTTTGTCGTGTCGTCGGGTGCAGGTACGTCGGCGACGCTAGAGCGAGCCACCGACAGTGCCTGATCAGCGCTGTCACGAGCTGTGGACGACCTCGCTCCGCGTCGTACCTGTGGAGACAGGCTAGCCCGAACACCTGTTCGATCACGACCCGACACGCGCGCGTGTCGCAGCGGGGTTCAGCCGGTGACCTGAGCCGCGTGCTGGGGCAGCCGTACGACGAAGCAGCACCCCGGTGCGTCGGCGCCGACGTTGCACACGCTCACCTCACCGCCATGGGCCTCGACGATGCCCTTGACGATGGCGAGCCCCAGGCCGGCCCGGCTCCCGTGTCCCGGAGCGGGCCCCGGCGTGCGGGCCGGCGCGCCGGTCCAGGCGAGGTCGAAGACGCGCTCGAGGTCGTCGTCGGCGATCCCGCCGCACCCGTCGGTGACGCTGAGCTCGACGCTCTCACCCAGCGCGCGCCCCGCGATCCGGACCGCGCCACCGGACGGCGTGTGGCGCACGGCGTTGCCGACCAGGTTGGCCAGCACGCGCGAGATCCCCCCGGGGTCGGCCGTCACGAGCACCCCGGGCTCGACGGTGCCGCCGAGGCGGACCCCGCGGGACCGGGCCACGGGCTCGGCGCCGGCCAGGGCCTCGCTGACCAGGTCGCCCAGCGGCAGGACCTCGGCGGCCAGCTCGAGGACGCCGGCGTGGATGCGGGAGAGCTCGAAGAGGTCGTCGACCATCCGCGTCATCCGGTCGACGTCGGCGCGGATCTGCTGGCGGTAGCGCGCCGGGTCGGTGGCCATGCCGTCCTCGAGCGCCTCGGTCATCGCGCGCATCCCGGCCAGCGGCGTGCGCAGGTCGTGGGAGACCCACGACACGAGCTCACGACGCGCCTCCTCGAGGCGCCGCTCGCGCTCGCGCGACTCGTCGAGGCGCGCCTGGGTGGTCTCCAGCTCGGTGGCGAGGGCCTGGAACTCCCGCGGTCCGCGGCGCTGGGCGACGTAGGCGCTGCCCCGACCGAGGTTGCGCACCCCCACCTGGAGGGCCTCGGACCACCGCACGAGCGCAGCCCCGAGCAGCGCGGCGACCACGGTGGCCGTGAGCGCGGAGACCCCCACGACGAGGGTGATCGCGTCGAGGTCGCGGTCGGAGATCAGCATCCGGTTGGCCAGCGCCAGCACGCCGGCGAGCACCGAGGTGGCCGCGACGACGGCGACCAGGCCGAGCTGCCAGCGGATCGACCGGTGCCGCAGGAGGTAGCCCGCGCCCATCCCCACGACCCCGACGCCGCAGGAGGCGAGTCCCGAGTAGACCAGCAGCTCGGCGTACATCAGGCGCGCTCCCAGCGGTAGCCCACGCCCCACACGGTGAGCAGCCGGGTCGGGCTCGTCGCATCGGCCTCGACCTTCTCCCGGAGGCGGCGCACGTGGACCGTGACGGTCGACTGGTCACCGATCGACCAGCCCCAGACCTGCTGCAGGAGGTCGTCTCGCGAGTACGCGACACCGGGGTGGGCGACCAGGAAGTGCAGCAGGTCGAACTCCCGGGACGTCAGGGCCAGGACCCGGTCGGCGAGGCGCACCTCACGGCGTCCGTGATCGACCACCAGGTCGCCGTCGGTGACCAGGCTCGGGAGCCCCGGGGAGCCGCCGGGAGCCCGGCGCAGGATCGAGTCGACACGCAGCACCAGCTCGCGCGGGCTGAACGGCTTGGTCACGTAGTCGTCGGCCCCGAGCTCGAGGCCGGCGACGCGGTCCTGCTCGGTGCCGAGCGCGGTGAGCATGATGATCGGGACGTCACCGGCCGCGCGCAGCCGCCGGCACACCTCGAGACCGTCGATGCCGGGCATCATCAGGTCGAGGACCACCAGGTCGGCCGCGCGCTCGCGCATCGCGCCGAGCGCCGCCTGCCCGTCGCCGGCCTCCGCGACGT
>JBFJKO010000272.1:0-5100 GCA_041634935.1 Nocardioides sp. | reverse complement strand
GTTCCTCGATCGCGTGGCGGGGGCCCATGCGGTCTACGCTCGTCAGACCTACCTTTAGGCGCGTCGACGACGTCGCCCGCAGGTCACCCGCCCCCGTATCCCAACCGGCAGAGGAAACCGGCTTAAAACCGGTGCAGTGTGGGTTCGACCCCCACCGGGGGCACCTCGTCGGACCTGATCAGGCCGACTGGCGCATCAGCGCGGCCGGGAAGGGCGCCGGCCACACGGCGCCGTCGGCGACGGCCGGCAGGCGGGTGCGCACGAGGACGCCGTAGTCGCTGTTCTCCCGCCAGGTGAGGATCTCGCGCATCGAGTCGCGCTCGATGGGCTGGTCGACGGCGATGGTGTCGGGGTTGATGTCGTGCTCCACGAGCCACCTGACGACGGCGCCCTGGACGTGGCCGGGCAGTCGGTCGACCGGGCAGTGCAGCGTCAGCGACTCGCCGGTGCACTCCACTGCTTCCTGAGTCATCATGTGGCTCCCCCGAGACCTTGGTGAGGCGGGCGGGTCCCGCTGCCTCGCAAGGATGCACGCACCTGACAGCTGTCAGATGAAGTGAAATTGTGTCAACGGGCGTTGCCCGCTCGGCCGCCCTCGAAATGGCCTCCGCGAAGCCCATCCAGGTCTAGACCGGAGCGTGGGTCGGAGGTCTGCGGACGGCGGGTGCGACCTCGGACACGAAACTATGCGCGCGCGGAACTATCTCGGCGATGCCGTACGTTGAGACCTATGAAAGGCCGTTCCGGCCTTCCACCAGTTCATCCGGCCTCCAAGGTGGAGACCAATGCAGTCCAACAACCCGGTGTTCCGTCGCTCGGAGGAGTTCAGCCGCGCCGGCGGAGGAAGCCAGACGTACGCCGGCTACGGCGACCCCTCGACCTGGTCGACCGGCCAGCCCGCCCAGGGCTCGCAGGCCGGCTACGGTCTCGCGCCCCAGCAGCCCGTCCGCACCGACCGCATGACGATCGACACCGTCGTGCAGAAGACCGCGATCTCGCTCGGCGTCGTCATCGTGACGGCGCTCGCGACGTGGATCCTCACCCCGGAGGTCACCGAGTTCTCGGCCGCCTCCGACCTCGGCACGCTCTTCGCCGCGGTGACGATCGGTTCGCTCGGTGCCTTCGCCCTCTCCCTGGTGCTGTCGTTCAAGAAGGTCATCAGCCCCGCGCTGGTGCTCGTCTTCGCGGCGCTCGAGGGAGTCGCGCTCGGCGGCATCTCCAAGCTCTTCAACCTGATGTACGGCGGCGGCGTCGTGCAGGGTGCCGTCATCGGCACCTTCGCGGCCTTCGCGGGCACGCTTGCGGTCTACAAGTTCTTCAACATCAAGGTCGGCGCGAAGTTCCAGCGCATGGTCATCGCCGGTGTCTTCGGCATGATCGGCCTGAGCGTCATGGAGCTCGTCCTGGGCATGTTCGGCGCCCAGATCGGCCTGTTCGGCGTCAGCGGTCTCGGCATGGTGACGGCGTTCGCCGGCCTCGCGCTGGGTGTCTTCATGCTGATCATGGACTTCGACTTCGTCGAGCAGGGTGTGGCCAACGGCCTCCCCGAGCGCGAGTCGTGGCGTGCCGCCTTCGCGATGACCGTCAGCCTGGTCTGGATCTACACCAACCTGCTGCGCATCCTGGCCTACTTCAGCCAGGACTGACCGTTCCGGTCATCCGCACCTGATCCACCGCACCGCAGGCCCCGAGCAGCCGCTCGGGGCCTGCGGGCTTTTTCGTCCGGTTCAGTCCGGCGGGGCGAAGGAGGTGGGGGCGCTGTCGTCGTGCTCGCTCGACTCGGGGGCCGAGCCCTCGGTCTGCGGCCGGCGGCGACGGTGCCGCAGCTCGACCCAGCGGCCACGGACCCCGAGCTTGCTGCCCTCGACCTCGGTGCCGCCGAGCTCGGTGCCGGCCTCGTTGACCGCTCGGATGGCGGCACGGGTGACGGGCAGCACGCCCTCGCCGCGGTAGGGCTCGGGCTCGAACTCGTCGTCCGGGCCGAGGCCGAGAGCGGCCAGCACCGAGGGGAGCAGGATCCGCACCAGGGCGCGGTAGCCCTCGGGGGAGGGGTGGAACTGGTCGGGCCCGAAGAGCACCGCGGGGGCCGCGGCGAACTCGGGACCGAGGATCGAGCCGAGCGAGACCGTGCGGCCGCCCTCCTCGATGACCGCGATGGTCTGGGCCGCCGCGAGCCGGCGCGACCAGGAGCGGGCGACCTGGCGCAGCGGCTGGGCGATGGGGGTCACCGTGCCGAGGTCGGGGCACGTGCCGACGACGACCTCGACGCCGGCCTCGTGGAGGCGTCGTACGCCCTCGGAGAGGTCGCGCACCGAGGCGGACGGCAGGGTCACGTGGGTGACGTCGTTGGCGCCGATGAGGATCATCGCGACGTCCGGCTCGATCGGGATGGCGCGGTCGATCTGGGCGGCGAGGTCGGCGCTCACCGCCCCGACCACGCAGAACTGCCGCAGGTAGACCCGGCGGTCGCCCTGGGCCGACACGCCGCTGGCGAGCAGCGAGCCCGGCGTCTGCTCGACACGGTCGACGCCGTAGCCGCAGGCACTGGAGTCACCGAGCAGGGCGATCTTGAGCGCAGGGCCGGGGCGGCCGCGGCCGTACCACCCGGTGGAGTCGGGGACCGGGTCCGCGGAGACCTCTCCGATCGTGCGGCGGGCGAGCTTGGCCTCGGCCGTCAGGACGCCGTAGAGCCCCGCTCCGAGGAGCGAGAGTCCGCCGCCGCCGTAGGCAGCGGCTGCGGCGAGCTTGCGTGCAGCGGCGGCCTTTCCCATGGGGCAACCTTACGAAGTCGCGGGACTACGGGCACGTGGGGTCCACGCAGACGCTCGGGGCGGGTTACGTTGAGCGGGTGCAGTATGTGAACTCTCTCCTCGACCTGATCGGCAACACCCCTCTGCTGCGGCTCTCCCGCACGCTCGACCTGCCGGCGGGAGACGCGGAGGCCGACGACGGCGGCCCGCTCGTGCTCGCCAAGATCGAGTACCTCAACCCCGGTGGGTCGGTGAAGGACCGCATCGCCACGCGGATGATCGAGGCCGCCGAGGCGTCCGGCGAGCTGCAGCCCGGCGGCACGATCGTCGAGCCGACGTCCGGCAACACCGGCGTGGGCCTCGCCATGGTCGCCCAGGCCAAGGGCTACAAATGCGTCTTCGTGTGCCCCGACAAGGTGAGCGTCGACAAGCGCAACGTCCTCAAGGCCTACGGCGCCGAGGTCGTCGTCTGCCCGACCGCCGTGGCGCCCGAGCACCCCGACTCCTACTACAACGTCTCGGACCGGCTCGCCTCGCAGCCGGGCGCCTGGAAGCCCGACCAGTACTCCAACCCGCACAACCCGCGCTCGCACTACGAGACCACCGGCCCGGAGATCTGGGCGCAGACCGAGGGACGCATCACCCACTTCGTGGCGGGCGTCGGCACCGGCGGCACGATCAGCGGCACCGGGCGCTACCTCAAGGAGCAGAACCCCGACATCCAGGTGATCGGCGCCGACCCGGCCGGCTCGGTCTACTCCGGCGGCACGGGACGCCCCTACCTGGTCGAGGGCGTCGGCGAGGACTTCTGGCCCGACACCTACGACCGCTCCGTCGCCGACCGGATCATCGAGGTCTCCGACGCCGACTCCTTCGCCTTCACCCGGCGCCTGGCCCGCGAGGAGGCGCTGCTCGTCGGCGGCTCGTGCGGGATGGCGGCCTACGCCGCGCGTCAGCTCGCCCACGAGCTCGCCGGCACCCCCGAGGGCCGCGACGCGGTGATCGTCGTCCTGCTGCCCGACTCCGGGCGCGGCTACCTGACCAAGATCTTCAACGACGACTGGCTCGGCCAGTACGGCTTCGCCAGCGGCACCGGCTCCTCGACGCGCACCGTGGGCGAGGTGCTGCGCGGCAAGTCCGGCGGCATGCCCGAGCTCGTGCACACCCACCCCAGCGAGACCGTCGCCGAGGCCGTCGCGATCCTGCAGGAGTATGGCGTCTCGCAGATGCCCGTCGTGCGCGCCGAGCCGCCGATCGTGGCCGCCGAGGTCGCCGGGTCGGTCTCCGACCGGGCCCTGCTCGACGCGCTCTTCGCCGGCACCGCCTCGCTCACCGACTCCGTCGAGCAGCACATGTCGGGCCCGCTGCCCACGATCGGCTCCGGCGAGGAGGCCTCGGCCGCGGTCGCGATGCTCGAGACCGCCGACGCGGTGCTGGTGCACGAGGACGGCAAGCCCATCGGCGTCCTGACCCGCCAGGACCTGCTCACCTACCTCGCCCGAGGCTGACGCCGGGCCTCCGGACCACTAGAGTGAGAACACGTTCTAGTTTCGACGTGCTCAACTCAAGTGCTCTGGAGGCTCCATGACCGCCACCCCTGCGATCGAGGGCTGGTTCACGACCGGTGACGACGGCGCGGCGCCGGCGCTGCTCGGCTCCCGCTGCACGACCTGCACCTCGACCTACTTTCCGCCGACGGCCGAGGGGGCCGGCTTCTGCCGCAACCCCGCGTGCGCGGGGGAGTCGTTCGACACCGTCGAGCTGTCGCGTCGCGGTCGGATCTGGAGCTACACCGACGCCCAGTACCAGCCGCCCGCGCCCTACATCGGGCCACCCGACGGCGCCACCTACGCGCCCTTCGCCCTCGCCGCCGTCGAGCTCGCCGAGGGACTGGTCGTGCTCGGCCAGGTCGCCGAGGGGTACGGCGTGGACAACCTGCGCGTCGGCGCCGAGGCCGAGCTGGTCGTCGAGACGCTGTACGTCGACGAGGGCCCCGAGCCGACCGAGCGCACGATCTGGCGCTGGCGGCCGGTGGTCGACAGCCACCTGCTCGCCGAGATGGGCCAGGAGGCCGACGCATGAGCACCAGCCACGACCGCGTCGCCGTCGCCGGCGTCGGGATGCACCCCTGGGGCAAGTGGGGCAAGAACTTCGTGACCTACGGCGTGTACGCCGCCCGCGCTGCCCTGGCTGACGCCGGGATCGCCTGGACCGACGTCGACTACGTCGTCGGCGGCGAGACGGTGCGCAACGGCTACGGCGGCTACGTCGCCGGCGCGACCTTCGCCCAGGCCCTCGGCTGGAACGGCGCCCGCGTCGCGACGTCGTACGCCGCTTGCGCGACCGGCGC
>JBFJKO010000271.1:0-5107 GCA_041634935.1 Nocardioides sp. | reverse complement strand
TTTCCGGCTCGAATGCTCGTGCGTTCCAGGAGGGCTGTCGTGCGAATCCTCTCCGCGGCGCTTGCCGCGATCGGACTGCTCGTCTCGACCCCGGCGATCCTCGCCTCTTCCGCGACCGTCCAGGCCGCCGGCCGGGACCTGGTCGTCGTCGATGCCGCGTGGAGGGCCGACCTCGAGCGCACCGGTCTCCCGGTGCTCCGGCTCGACGACTTCTACAAGGACGCCGACGACCCCACCCTCCCCCGGATCCCGGAGGGTCGGCCCAACGCCGGCCTCGTCGACTGGGACCACCCGTCGTCCTGGCTCCTGGACGACGCCTTCGAGGCGCTGACGTCGCTGTGCCGCGACGGGGTCGTCGACGTGCCGGTCTACGACATCGCGACGAGCCGACGCACGGGTCGCCAGCACCTCGACCTCGCCGGCTCCGGGCACTTCGTCGCCGACGGGATCTTCGCCCAGGAGATCGTGCCGCGCGCGGCTGCGGCGGGGCTCCTCGCCGACGCGCTGTGCCTGCGTCAGCACGCGGCGATCACCTTCTGGCGGCGGCTGACCCGGGACCTGCGTGAGCACCGCAAGCCCCCGCCGGTGCTGGTGCGTCGTGGGCTCGCCCTGATGCACGCCCAGCGCGAGGTCATCGCCCACGCCGTCGCCCTGGGCTGCCGACCGGTGAGCAACCAGCAGGCGCTCGCCGACATCGCCCGCCTCACCGGGGCCTCCCGGGTGTGAACCCGCTCGCCGCGGGGCTGCGCCAGCCCGACGCCCGTTCCTGCGGCGCCGCGAGCGTCGTGATGGCCGGGCTGCTGCGCGAGGACCGGTCACCGGCGCCGGAGGAGTTCCGCGAGGAGGTCCTCGCCTGCCACCGGCGGCTCACCTCGCTCCGCGGACCCGACGGCCGGCAGGTCCCCTGGCCTCGCGCGCTCGGCACCCCGCCCTGGGCCGTGCGACGCGCCCTGGAGGCGCTGGCCGGATGCGACCACGACCTGCACCTCGCACGGTGGTCCCGGGAGACGTCGTACGACCGGCTCGCGGTCGCAGGCGGAGCGTTGTACGTCGGCAGCCGACTGCTCCCCCGCCACGTGCTGCTCGCCCTGGCCGGCGGCGCGGGCGGCGACGGCACCCTGCGGTGCTACCAGCCCTCGCGGGGCACCGTCGTGGCGCTGCCGCGGGAGGAGTTCGTGCGCGGCCGGCTCACCCAGGCGGGCTGGCCGGTTCCGTGGTTCGCGATCAGCCCCGCAGCAGCCGACGCACGAGCAGGCAGCCCAGCGTCGCCACGATGAGCTCCTGGGGCATCCGACGGGTCGACTCCCGCTGGATGCTCCTGTGCCAGTCGCCGACCGGCACGGGGAAGGGCGAGCGTCCGAAGAAGAGCTCGCTGGGCTTGTCGGCGTCCGGGAAGCAGGCGCCGAGCATCCCGGCGACCACGCGTGCGCGGCGCTCGGGACCGGTTGCTCTCGCGATCGCGCCCATGGTCGCCAGCCCGATCAGCCCGTCGGGCACCGCGACCCGTAGGAACACGTCGGGGTCCTGGTCACCCCAGTGCGGCACCGAGTCGAGGGCGAAGTGGGAGGCGACCCCGACCACGAACGCCGCCACCGGGCCGGGGGCGGCCAGACCGACGAGGGCGCCGGACACGACGTGGTTGGTGATCAGCACGTGCTGCTCGCCTCAGGCCCGCAGCGCGGCGTACCCGGGCTTGATGACCTCGTCGATGATCGCGAGGCGCTCGTCGAAGGGCAGGAACGCCGACTTCATCGCGTTGACGGTGAACCACTGCAGGTCGTCGAGCCCGTAGCCGAACGCCTCGACGAGCGACATCATCTCGTCGGTCATGGTCGTGCCGCTCATCAGACGGTTGTCGGTGTTGACCGTGACCCGGAAGCGCAGCTCGGTGAGCAGCCCGATCGGGTGCTCCGCGATCGAGCTCGCCGCCCCCGTCTGGATGTTGGAGGCAGGGCAGAGCTCGAGCGGGATGCGCTTGTCGCGGACGTAGGCGGCCAGTCGGCCCAGCTCGACGGAGCCGTCGTCGGCGACCGTGATGTCGTCGATGATGCGGACGCCGTGGCCGAGCCGGTCGGCACCGCACCACTGCAGCGCCTGCCAGATCGAGGGGAGCCCGAAGGCCTCGCCGGCGTGGATCGTGAAGTGGGCGTTCTCGCGCTGGAGGTACTCGAAGGCGTCGAGGTGGCGGGTGGGCGGGTAACCGGCCTCGGCGCCGGCGATGTCGAACCCGGCGACGCCGCGCTCGCGCCAGGCGATGGCGAGCTCGGCGATCTCCATCGAGCGGGCCTGGTGACGCATGGCGGTGAGGAGCTGTCGGACGACGATCGGTCGCCCGGCAGCCGCTGCCTCGGCCACGCCCTCGTCGAAGCCCGCCTGCACGGCCCCCACGACCTCGTCGAGGCTGAGCCCCTCGGAGACGTGCTGCTCGGGGGCGTAGCGCACCTCGGCGTAGACGACGCCGTCGGTCGAGAGGTCCTCGACGCACTCGCGGGCGACCCGGGCCAGGGCCTCGGGGGTCTGCATGACGGCGACGGTGTGGTCGAACGTCTGGAGGTAGCGCTCGAGCGAGCCGGAGTCGGCGGACTCGGTGAACCAGCGGCCCAGCGAGTCGGCGTCGGCCGCCGGCAGCTCGTGGCCGATGCCGGCCGCGAGCTCCACGATCGTGGCCGGGCGCAGGCCACCGTCGAGGTGGTCGTGCAGCAGGACCTTGGGAGCCCGGCGGACCTCGTCGCGTGTAGGTTCCATGACGCCATCCAACCACTGGTCCGTGACGAGACCCGACCCAGGCACAGGAGCCCCTCATGCGCACCTTCACCACCTTCGACGACGTCGCCGCAGCGGTCGGCGAGGAGCTCGGCACCAGCGACTGGCTCACCATCGACCAGGAGCGCGTCAACACCTTCGCCGACGCCACCGGCGACCACCAGTGGATCCACGTCGACGTCGAGCGCTCGGCCTCGGGCCCCTTCGGCGGCACGATCGCCCACGGCTTCCTGACCCTGTCGCTCATCCCGTTCCTCGGGGTCACGATCTTCGCCTTCGAGACCCCGGGCGCCAAGCTCAACTACGGCGTCAACAAGGTCCGCTTCCCCCACCCCGTGCTCGTCGGGAAGCGGGTGCGCTCGACCATCACGATGGCCGCCTGCGACGACCTGCCCGCCGGCAAGCAGGTCACCCTCAAGCACGTCATCGAGATCGAGGGCGAGTCGAAGCCGGCCTGTGTCGCCGAGACCGTCGTCCTGCTCCTCGAGGGCTAGGAGCGAGCAGCCAGCGCGGTCGCGACCACCGAGGCGAACGCGTCGGCGACCTCGGGCACCAGGTCGAGGTAGAAGCCGGGCTCGATGAGCTCGAGCTCGCTCACGACCGGGCGACCGTCGAGCTCCATCACGTCGACGCGTGCGTAGTCGAGGCGGTGGCCGAGGATCCCCTCGGCCCCCTCGACCGCCGCCAGCGCGAGCTCGGCGTACCCGGGGTCGACGGCGACCGCGCGGCTGGAGCCGCCGTGCTGCTCGTGGACCCGGACCTCCCCGGCTCCCGGGACCTTGTCGACCTGGGCGCACGCCTCACCCCCGAGCACGATGACCGAGGACTCACCGCGGGTCTGGACCGACTCGACCAACGGCTGCGCCAGCCACGGCCCGGCGGTCAGCTCGGCGAGCGACCAGTCCTCGACGCTGTCGACGACGATCACCCCGACGCCGCCGGCCCCGACGCAGGGCTTGAGGACCACGCTGTCCCAGCGGGCCAGCGCAGCGGTGAGCCCTCCCAGCAGGTCGTCGTCGTCCACGACGAGACCCGGCACGGTCGGCACGGCCTGTCCCAGCTCGGCCAGGTAGCGCTTGTCGACGTTCCAGGCGAAGGCGTCGGTGCCGTTGAGGATCGGGGTCGCGTCCGACACGCGCTCCAGCCACGCCGTGAACGCCGGCAACCGGCGCTGGTAGTCCCACGTGGCACGTACGGCGACCAGGTCGGCGGCGGCCCAGTCGGCACGTGGGTCGTCCCACGACGACCAGGCCGCGCTCACGCCGCGCCGGGCGAGCGCGTCGACGATCAGCTCGCCGCCCGGCTCGCCGTCCGGCATCAGGCAGAACGTCGCGAGCAGGACCTGCGGAGCGACCAACGGGCTCACCCCACCCGGTCGATGACGAGCGGGGTGGGCTCGAACCCGGTGCCGTCACCGACGTCGTAGCCACCCTCGAGCGAGGCCAGCGCACGGTCGAAGCGGGCGGGCTCGTCGGTGAGCAGCGTGAAGAGGGGCTCCCCCGCCGTGACGGTGTCGCCCGGACGCGCGTGCCACACGACTCCGGCGCCGGCCTGCACGGGGTCCTCCTTGCGGGCCCGACCGGCGCCGAGGCGCCAGGCCGCCATCCCCACGGCCATCGCGTCGAGACGCGTCAGGACCCCGGAGGCGTCCGCGGTGACGACGTGCGACTCACGAGCGGTCGGGAGCGTGGCGTCCGGGTCACCGCCCTGGGCACGGATCATCGCCTTCCAGGCGTCCATCGCCGAGCCGTCGGCCAGCGCCGCGGCCGGGTCGACGTCCTCGCGACCGGCCGCGGCGAGCATCTCGCGCGCCAGGGCGACGGTGAGCTCGACGACGTCGGCGGGTCCGCCACCGGCGAGCACCTCGACCGACTCGGCGACCTCGATCGCGTTGCCGGCGGTGCGGCCGAGCGGGGTGGACATGTCGGTGAGGAGCGCGACCGTGCGCACGCCGGCGTCGGTGCCGAGACCGACCATCACCTCGGCGAGCTCGCGCGCCTTTTCCAGGTCCTTCATGAAAGCACCCGTGCCGACCTTCACGTCGAGCACCAGGGCGCCGGTGCCCTCGGCGATCTTCTTGCTCATGATGGAGGAGGCGATGAGCGGGATCGCCTCGACCGTGCCGGTCACGTCGCGCAGTGCGTAGAGCTTCTTGTCCGCCGGCGCGAGTCCGTCGCCTGCCGCGCAGATCACGGCGCCGACCGACTCGAGCTGCGCCATCATCTCGTCGTTGGACAGCGCGGCTCGCCAGCCCGGGATCGACTCGAGCTTGTCGAGCGTGCCGCCCGTGTGGCCCAGGCCGCGCCCGGACAGCTGCGGGACCGCGACGCCGCACGCGGCGACG
>JBFJKO010000270.1:0-5107 GCA_041634935.1 Nocardioides sp. | reverse complement strand
GAGCTGCCCAGCGAGCGTGCCGACGCTCCGGCCGCGGCCGAGACCTCGGCCGCCGACGAGCTCGCCGCCCGTCGTGCCGCTCGCAAGATCGGCTGACCGCTTCACCGACCCCGTCCGCGTCGTGGCCCTTCGAGGCCGCGGCGCGGTCGTCATTTCGGGCGGTGTCGTCGACTCCGGGGTGGTCGTCGCCTGCTGGTAGGTTGGGCGCGCTGGCGATCCCGCGCGGGAGAGTCTTCACCCAGCACCACCGAAGCGCCGAAGGGGCAATTCCTCCCCGGAACCTCTCAGGCACCCGGACCGCGCGGACCAGGCAACTGTGGAGCCGAGGCGTGCGCAACGACGTGCACGCGCGGTGACAGAGGGGGAGGGCGTCCGACCGAATCGTGTCCGCCCACCCTGCACCCCGGGAGCCTTCAGTGTCCGCCCAGTCCGCCCAGTCCGCCCACCCCCGCCAGCCCGCTCCCCACGACGCCTTCGTCGACCGGCACATCGGGCTCAGCGCCGAGGCCGAGGCGCACATGGTCGCCCACCTGGGCTACGAGTCCCTCGACGCCCTGATGGACGCCGCCGTGCCCGGCGGCATCCGCAGCGCCGAGGCGCTCGACCTGCCCGCCGCCGTGTCGGAGACGACGGCTGCCGCCGAGCTGCGGGCGCTGGCCGCTGCCAACCGCCCGGGCGAGCCGATGATCGGCCTGGGCTACCACGCCACCATCACCCCGCCGGTCGTGCGCCGCAACGTGCTCGAGGACCCCAGCTGGTACACCGCCTACACGCCGTACCAGCCCGAGATCTCGCAGGGCCGCCTCGAGGCCCTCATCAACTTCCAGACCGTCATCGGCGACCTCACCGGGCTGCCGACCGCCAACGCCTCGCTCCTCGACGAGGGCACCGCCGCGGCCGAGGCGATGACGCTCGTGCGCCGCGGCAACCGCAAGGCCAGTGGCCCGTTCGTCGTCGACGCCGACGCCCTGCCGCAGACCATCGACGTCGTGCGCACGCGCGCCGAGGCGATGGGCATCGAGGTCGTGGTGGTCGACCTGGGCGACGGGCTGCCCGAGGGCGAGCTCTCGGGCGTCCTGGTGCAGTACCCCGGCGCCTCCGGAGCCGTGCGCGACCCGCGTGCGCTCATCGAGGCGGCCCACGAGCGCAACGCGCTGGCCGTGGTCGCCGCCGACCTGCTGGCCCTGACCCTGCTCGAGGCGCCCGGCACGATGGGCGCCGACGTCGTCGTCGGCTCCTCCCAGCGCTTCGGCGTCCCGCTGTTCTACGGTGGCCCGCACGCCGGCTACATGGCCGTCGCCGCCGGTCTCGAGCGGCACCTGCCGGGCCGGCTCGTCGGCGTCTCGGTCGACTCCGAGGGCCGCCCGGCCTACCGGCTCGCCCTCCAGACCCGCGAGCAGCACATCCGCCGCGACAAGGCGACGTCCAACATCTGCACCGCCCAGGTGCTGCTCGCCGTCGTGGCCTCGATGTACGCCGTCTACCACGGCCCCGACGGGCTGCGGGCGATCGCGCGGCGCACCCACCGGTGGGCGCGCGTGATCGACGCGGCCCTGCGTCACGGCGGGCTTCAGCCGGCACACGCGGAGTTCTTCGACACGCTCACCGTGCGCGTGCCCGGCCGGGGCGAGGAGATCCTGACGTCGGCCCGCGCCCTCGGCCTCCAGCTGCGGCTCGTCGACGCCGACACCATCGGCATCTCCACCTCCGAGTGCACCACCCGGTCGACGGTGGAGTCGGTCCTCAAGGCCTTCGGGCTGAGCGCCGACCTCGACGCCCTCGACGCGAGCCTCGACGGCGTCGGCGACGCACTGCCGTCGGCCCTGCGTCGGACGACCGACTTCCTCACCCACGAGACCTTCCACCAGCACCGCAGCGAGACCCAGATGCTGCGCTACCTGCGCCGGCTCTCGGCGCGCGACTACGCGCTCGACCGCGGGATGATCCCGCTCGGCTCGTGCACCATGAAGCTCAACGCGACCACCGAGATGGAGCCGGTCTCGCTGCCCGGCTTCGCCGACCTCCACCCGTTCGCTCCCGCCGAGGACGCCGCCGGCTACCGCCGGCTGGTCGAGGACCTCGAGGGCTGGCTCGCCGAGGTGACCGGCTACGACCGGGTCTCGATCCAGCCCAACGCCGGCTCCCAAGGTGAGCTCGCCGGGCTGCTCGCCATCCGCGGCTACCACCGCTCCCGCGGCGACGAGCAGCGCGACGTGTGCCTGATCCCCAGCTCGGCCCACGGCACCAACGCCGCCTCGGCCGTGATGGCCGGCATGCGGGTCGTCGTGGTGAAGTCCGGCGACGACGGCACCGTCGATCTCTCCGACCTGCACCAGCAGTGCGAGAAGCACGCCGACGACCTCGCGGCGATCATGGTCACCTACCCCTCGACGCACGGCGCCTACGAGGACACCATCGGCGACCTCTGCGACACCGTGCACCGCTACGGCGGCCAGGTCTACGTCGACGGCGCCAACCTCAACGCGTTGCTGGGCTATGCCAAGCCCGGCGAGTTCGGTGGCGACGTCTCCCACCTCAACCTGCACAAGACGTTCTGCATCCCGCACGGCGGCGGTGGCCCGGGCGTCGGCCCCGTGGCGGTGCGCGAGCACCTCGCACCGTTCCTGCCGTCGCACGCAGCGCACCCCGAGGTCGCCAAGCGCGACGGCATCGGCCCGATCAGTGCCGCGCCGTACGGCTCGGCGGGCATCCTGCCGATCTCCTGGGCCTACGTGCGCCTGATGGGCGCCGAGGGCCTGACGCGGGCGACCGCCAGCGCGGTGCTGTCGGCCAACTACATCGCCAAGCGGCTCGGGGAGCACTTCCCGGTGCTCTACAGCGGTCACGGCGGCCTCGTGGCCCACGAGTGCATCCTCGACGTCCGCGGCATCACCAAGGACACCGGTGTCACCGTCGACGACGTCGCCAAGCGCCTCGTCGACTACGGCTTCCACGCCCCGACGATGTCGTTCCCCGTCGCGGGCACCCTCATGGTCGAGCCCACCGAGTCGGAGGACCTCGCCGAGATCGACCGCTTCTGCGACGCCATGATCGCCATCCGCGGCGAGATCGACCGGGTCGCCGCGGGGGAGTGGAGCCCCGAGGAGTCGCCGCTGCGCGGAGCCCCGCACACGTCGCGCTGCCTGGTCGGTGAGTGGACCCGTGGCTACTCCCGCGAGCTCGCCGTCTTCCCGACCGGCATCGACCCCGACAAGTACTGGCCGCCGGTGGGTCGGGTCGACCAGGCCTACGGCGACCGCAACCTCGTGTGCGCGTGCCCGCCGCTGGAGGCGTTCGCCGAGTGAGCGACCTCGAGCGTCGGCTCCGGCACCTGCAGGAGCAGGGCCGGCTGCCGTCGATCGTCGCTGCGGTCGCACGCGACGGGGTGCTGGTGCAGACCGCCGGCGCCGGCCGCGTGGACGGCGAGAAGCCGGACCCGGCAACGGCGTACCGCATCGGCTCGATCACGAAGACGCTCACGGCCGTGCTGGTCATGCAGCTGCGTGACGAGGGCCTGCTCTCGCTCGACGACCCGCTGGGCCGGTTCGTGCCCGACTCCGGCTACGCCGCGACCACGGTCGCGGACCTGCTCGCCCACACCGGCGGCATGCAGAGCGAGCCCGTCGGGCCGTGGTGGGAGCGGCACGACGGGGGCGACGTCGCGTCGCTGGTCGCCGCGAACGACGGGTCCGGTGCGGTCGCCGGACCGGGGGAGTACTTCCACTACTCCAACCTCGGCTACGGCCTCCTGGGCGAGGTCGTCGCGCGACTACGCGGCGGGTCCTGGTGGAGCGTGGTGCAGGAGCGCCTGCTCGAGCCGCTGGCGATGACCCGGACGACGTACGGCCCCGAGGGGCGGCACGCACCGGGGTGGAGCGTCGGCCACTTCACCGGGACGCTCCACCGCGAGCCGCACACCGACACGGGCGCCATGGCGCCCGCGGGCCAGCTGTGGAGCACGCTCGGCGACCTGGCCATCTGGAGCACCGTCCTGGCCGGCCGGCGGCCCGAGCTCCTGTCGCCCGGCACGGCGGCGGAGATGGCGGTCGACCGGGCCGGGAGCGGCTACGGCCTGGGTCTGCGTCTCGTGGAGGCCGACGGCGCTCGGCTGGTCGGCCACACCGGCTCGATGCCCGGGTTCCTGGCGAGCCTGTTCGTGGACCCGGCCACGGGCGAGGCCGCCATCGCCCTCTGCAACGCCACGACGGGCCTCGAGACCGACGGTGTGCCCACGGCGCTCCTGAGCGGCACGCCGCAGGTCGGGCCGCCCGCCGCCCAGGGCTGGCGCCCGACCCTCGACGTCCCCGTCGAGGTCGCCCCGCTGCTGGGCGTCTGGTTCTGGGGCAACCAGGCCCTCGAGCTCCGCTGGCACCACGACGTGCTCGAGGTGCGAGCGCTCCAGTCGGCCAGGCTGCTCTACACGTTCGCCCGCAGCGACGGTCGCTTCGTCGGGCTCACCGGCTACCACCGTGGCGAGACGCTGCACGTCCATCCGACGCGCCTCGAGTGCGCGACGTTCGTCTACACGCGCGAGCCCGACGTCCTTTGACACACTGCGGTGGTGGATGACCTCATGAGCATCAGCTGGGAGCAGGGCGCCGTCGCGGTGGCGGTCGTCGCGGGCGCGGTCGTGCTGGCAGTCGTGCTGCGGATGCTCATCATGCGAGCCTTCCGTGGCCCGGACAGTGCGCCCGGGGCTGCGCTGATGCTTGCTCGGTTCCTCCAGGTCGTGTTGGTCTCGACCGCGGCCGTCTACGTGCTCACGACCCTGGGCGTCGAGATCACGCCCCTGCTCGGTGCCCTGGGCATCGGCGGGATCGCGGTGGCGCTCGCCGTGCAGTCCGTGCTGTCGAACGCCATCGCCTCGGTGCTCCTGCAGATCCGGCGTCCCTTCCGACGGGGCGACCAGATCGCGACCAACGACCTCGAGGGTCGGGTGCTCGAGGTCAACTTCCGCACCGTCCGGCTCCTGACCTTCGACGGCAACGACGTCCTGCTGCCGTCGTCCATGGTGCTCGACAACCCGATCACCAACTACACCAACCGCTCGGACCGGCGTACCGAGCTCGTGATCGGACTCGACTACGACACCGACCTCGCGCGCGTC
>JBFJKO010000269.1:0-5128 GCA_041634935.1 Nocardioides sp. | reverse complement strand
GCACTCACTCTTCTGCGGCTAGATCTGGATGTGAACGCGCCCGGCGCAGAGCAGCCCGACTTGCTGGCTCATTCAAACAGGGCGGCGTCGGCCGTTGACTGCGAGGATGCGCAGATGAGCTGGGGAGACGTCTGGGTCAACGGCGACAAGGTCCGTCCCGAGATCGAAGCCAGCGGACCGCGCCCGCCGTGGATCCCGGCGGGCGTCATCTCGTCAGAAGAGCGGGCGTTCGTCGAGGCGACGCAGCTGCTGCGCAGGACCCGCGGTGCACACGCCCGGGCGGTCGAGTTCGACCTGCAGATCACCTCGCCGGCCGTGGGCAAGGAGCACTCCGCCACCGGGAATCCGGTCCTCGGCTTCGAGCCGGACGGGTTGTGGCTCGCGGTCGACGTGACCCCGGCCGGGAGCCTCGCGGAGGAGGCTCGCTTCGTGGTGTTCACGCAGCGCGTCCACGTCGTCGCCGGCGCTCGGCGGGCCGCTGGCCGCGGTGCGGCGGGCGGCCCGCGCGCGAAGACCATCACGCTTCGTGGGCGCGCGCGCTCACGCGAGAGTGCTCTCGAGTGGGGCTACCGGTCGGCGCTATAGGGTCGCGGCCATGACCGACGTGGAGCAGCGCCGCCTGCGTGACTCGTGGGGCCTGATCGGCGTCGTCCTGATCGCGACCTTCTACCTCGGCAGCGCTCTGTTCCGAGCGATGCAGCAGGACTGGACGGCGGCCGCCACCAACGGCGTCATCGCGGTCCTCGTCCTCGGCGTCCTCGCCTTCTCCCTGACCCGTCGGTCCTAGGCACCAGAGGTCGCGCTCAGCCAGCAGATGAGTACGTCGGCTCACGCGCACCACCTGCGCCCGCTCCTAGCGTCGGCGCATGCTCCTCACCCACCGCCTCTTCCTGCCCTACGCCGCCTGCTTCCTCGGCACCCTCGCCCTCCTCACGGTCCTCTGCTTCCACTTCCCCGAGCAGCTGACGAGCCAAGAGCTCCGGGCCGTCTACACCGCCGACTTCGCCCGCGCGACCCTGCTGGTCGGACTGGTCGCCGCCTTCGTGCTCGGCACGGCCGCCGTCCTGCGTGACCAGAGCCGCCCCGTAGCCCTGACCGGCCTCGCCGCCGCGACGACAGCCGTGCTCCTCGGCGGGACCCGCGTCGAGGTCGGCGACTTCGAGCAGACGCCGTACTCGCTCGGCCTCGACTGGTTCGTGCTGTCGCTCTTCTTCTCGGCGCTCGTCTTCATCCCGCTCGAGCAGTACCTCGCCCACCGGCAGACGCCGGTACTGCGCACGGGGTGGCGCACCGACGTGACCTACTTCTTCCTGAGCCACGTCTTCGTGCAGTTCATCCTCCTGGCCGTCACCGCCTCCACGTCGACCGTCGCCGCCCGGGTCGCGCTCCCCGCCGTGAAGGACGTCGTGGGTGCGATGCCCGGCTGGGCGCAGTTCCTGCTGGCCGTGCTCGTCGCCGACCTCGCCCAGGCGACGCTCCACCGCGCCTACCACCGCATCTCGGTGCTCTGGCGCTTCCACGCGGTGCACCACTCCAGCCGCGACCTCGACTGGCTGGCCGGCTCACGCATCCACTTCGTCGAGACGGTCCTGACTCGCAGCATCGTGCTGCTGCCGTTGCTGGTGCTGGGCTTCTCCACCGCGGCCGTCAACGCCTACGTCATCCTCGTCGGCCTCCAGGCCGTGGTCGCGCACGCCAACATCGGCGTCCGCTTCGGCTGGCTCGAGTACGTTGTCGTGCTGCCGCGCTACCACCACTGGCACCACGCGCGTCACCTCGACTACTGGGACCGCAACTACGCCATCCACCTGCCGCTCGTCGACATGCTGATGGGCTCCTTCAAGCTGCCCCGCGACGGCTCGTGGCCCGAGGAGTACGGCGTGCTGAAGCTCGAGACCGTGCCCAACGGGATCGTCGCCCAGCACCTGATGCCGTTCCGCACCCAGACCACCTACGACGACTACGTGGCCTGACCGCCGGCCGCCCGCAGGTGGTGCGCGGTGAGCGCCTCGATGGCGAGGACGGCAAACTCCTCGGTCGTCATCGGCGCCCGGGTCTCGACCCGGTAGACCTCGCGGTCCTCGTGGTAGGCGTCGGCCACCCGGGGATCAGCGGTGAGGACCGCGAGTGCCGGGTCGTCCGACTCGTCCACGTCGAGGTCGACGTAGGGCTTCACCTCGTCGCCGAGCCCGAGGCCCCAACCGCCGTCCTCGCTGGTGATCCACACGTAGTCGGCGAGCCACGACAGGTCCGTGGGGTCGAAGGAGTCGTCGAAGTAGGTCACCTGACGCCACTGCGGCGGAGCCGCGGCCAGGGCCCGGGCGACACCCGGCAGGTCGCGCAGCTCGGCGAGGGTCACGTCGACCTCCTCGTGCGCGGACTCAGTCCTGTCGGCAGCGACCGGAGCCGTGACCGAGCCCGAGCCGGCCGGCACCAACGCCACGAGTGCGAGCACGTTGAGCACGATGATCACGATCCCCAGCCAGAAGAACGCGCCGAGCTCGCTGACCACCAGCGCCACCCCGGCCGCGAGCGCGAGCAGCCGCGTCCACAGACTACGAGTCCATCCCATCAGCGTGCCCCCTGGTCCCAGCAGCCCTGCCCGAGCCCGACCAGCTCGAACCCGCGCAGGTCACCCTTGCCCAGCCGGGCGTTCGACGTCGTCGCCACGCCGTACATCTGCTGGTCCCGGGCGTCGGTGTGGTCGAGCCCGACCGCGTGGCCGATCTCGTGCACCATGACCTGGCCCCACGCGACGCGGCCCTGGGCGGCGTACGACTCGGCGAGTGGCTCGGTGCTGTCGAGCGCGACCGCAGCCTGGCCGATCTCGAGTCGGTCGGACGACGGCCCGGTCGCCCGGGTGCTCGCATAACCGGCCGTGCCACCGGTCAGCTGGGGGACCTCCTGCGGCGTCGCCCAGCCGATGACCAGGTCGGCCTCGCCCGCGTGGTCGTCGCGGACCGGCACCTTCGAGGTCGTGCCGCGATAGGTGAAGGCGAGCCCGGTCGCCCGGGTGACCTCCTTGAGCGAGCGCTTGACCGCCCTGAGCGATCCGTCGAACCCCTCACCGGCACGGAAGCGCCACTCGATCGGCGCGCACGGGTTCCAGCGGTAGCTCTCCCCCGCGAGCGAGTAGCTGCCACGGTCACCGACCGGTCGGTACGACGGCTTGACCCGCACGGTGCGCGTGCGGCTGGTGCCGGCCGGTCGACCGCCCACCGCAGGGGCGCGCACGCGCAGGGCGTGCGTGCGGTACCAGGTGGTCGGCAGGCGCAGGCGATAGCGACCACGCCTGTCGGTGCGTCCCGACGCGAGGCCGCGCCAGACGCCGTCCACCTCGGTCTCGAGCCTCACCGGGCGCTTCCTGCCCGACGCCACCGTCCCGGTGACGAGCACCTTGCGACCGGCCCTGGCGACCGACGTCGACGTCTTGATCGTGACCTTCGTGCCGGCCCGGGCGCTCGGCCCGGAGGCGTCGACGAGGTCTCCGAGAGCCGGGGCCGAGGCTCCGCCGGCGAGCACGAGGCACAGCACCAGCAGCACGGGGGCGGCATTGCGGCGGGGGGTCGTCACCGCTTCAGGGTAGGGGCGCGGGGTTCCCGATCCCACCCTTCAGCATGTGGAGGATCGGTTCACCGCCCCGTATCCTCGAGGCGCACAGGGTTGAGCGCGCAGTGGTGGGTTGGCGCGTCGGTTTCCGACGTCCCCCGAAAGGCCCCCTCCCGTGACCCTCTCGCAGGCCCCGCCCCCCGAGCAGACCGACGCGTCCCCCGCGTCGCTGTCGCCCCTCGGCAGCTACAAGCGACTGCTCCAGCTCGCCGGACCCGGCATGGTGCTGGTCGCCTTCCTCGGCCGGCTGCCGCTCGCGATGAGCCAGCTCGGCACGCTCGTCCTGGTCTCCACGGCCACCGGCAGCTATGGCCTCGGCGGCCTCACCGCCGGCGCCCTCGCCGTGGCCAACGCCGTCGGCTCACCCCTCGCGGGCGCTCTGGCCGACCGCATCGGGCAACGCCCGGTGGTGCTCGTCCAGTCGCTCGCGGGTGCGACCGGTCTGACCGCCCTCGTGGCGGGCGTCCACGCCGACCTCGGCTCCCAGGCAGTCGTGGCGATCGCCGCGATCACCGGCTTCGTGCTGCCCCAGGTCGGGTCGCTCGCGCGCGTGCGCTGGCGTCCCCTGACCGTGCGCGCCGGGGAGTCGGGCCCGCAGCAGCGCCGCCTGGTCGACGCCGCGTTCTCCTACGAGGGTGCCGCCGACGAGGCGTCGTTCGCCCTCGGCCCGGCCCTCGTCGGCCTCGCCGCGGTGGCGGTCTCCCCCGGCGGCGCGCTCCTCCTCGCCGCCGTCCTCCTGGCCGTCTTCGGTACGGCGTTCGCGCTCGACCCGTCGGCCCGACTGGCCCACCTGGCTCACCTCGGCCGCACCGTCGTCAGCGACGGGCGGCTCTGGACGCTGACCTTCGTGGTCCTCGCCCTCGGGCAGCTCTCGATCGGCATGCTCTTCGGCGGCACCCAGACCGGCGCCACCGTGCTCGCCACCGAGGCCGGCCAGCCCGGCGTGGCAGGACTCGTGCACGCCACCCTCGGCGTGGGCAGCGCCGTCGCCGGCATCGCCACCGCCTACCTCCCGGCCCGCATCGGCCACGAGCGCCGCGCGCTCGTCGCCGCCGTCGCGCTGGTCGTCCTGTCGCTGCCGCTCCTGGTGGTCGGCGGCCTGGCCGGCGTGACGGTCGTCGTGCTGGTGCTCGGCCTCGCCGTGGCGCCGTACATGATCGCGATCTTCACCATGGCCGAGCGCGTCGTGCCCGCCCACCGGGTCGGTACGGCGATGACGCTGCTCGCCGCGTCCACCGGCATCGGCTACGCCCTCGGCTCGAGCATCGCCGGCCGTCTCGGCGACGCCGGCGGCTCGACGGCCGCGTTCCTGGTGACCGTCGGCGCCTCGACGCTCGCCCTGGTGCTGATGAGCACCCAGCAGCACCGCCTGCGCCACGCGGTCGCAGCCGGCTCCCTGGTCGTCGAGTAGCCGGGGAGCGAGCCCGGGAGCGGCCAGCACATTGGTCGTCGAGTAGCCGGGGAGCGAGCCTGCGAGCCACCGGCGTATCGAGACGCGGTGACGTGCCTAGGGCCGTGG
>JBFJKO010000268.1:0-5138 GCA_041634935.1 Nocardioides sp. | reverse complement strand
GGCGTGGCCGAGCCCGGCGTGACCGTGGTCGGCTCGGCACCCGGCACGACGGCGATCGCTGCCGACGCCCAGCTGCCGGCCCGCATCAGCGGCATGGCGATCGACTCCGACACCACCGTGACGGCGCTGGAGAGCGTGGGCTGCCAGGTCGCGCGCGACGGCGACGCGCTCGAGGTCACGCCCCCGACGTGGCGTCCCGACGTCACCGACCCCTACGACCTGGTCGAGGAGGTCGCCCGGATCGTCGGCTACGACCAGGTGCCCTCGGTGCTCCCGACCCCCGGTGCCGGCCGCGGCCTGACCCGTGGCCAGCGCCTGCGTCGACGCGTCGGACGCACGCTCGCCGGAGCCGGGTGCGTCGAGGTGATCAGCTTCCCGTTCGTGGGCGAGGCCGCCCTCGACCAGCTCGGGCTGCCGACCGACGACGTCCGCCGGCGCACCGTGCGCCTGGCCAACCCGCTCTCGCACGAGGAGCCGTCCTACACCACGACCCTGCTCCCCGGCCTGCTGCGCACCGCGGCGCGCAACCTGGGACGGGGCGCCGCCGGTGTGTCGCTCTTCGAGACCGGCACGGTCGCCTTCCCCGCTGACCGTGGACCCGCGCCGATCTACGGCGTCGACACCCGCCCCGACGAGGCCCAGCTCGCCGCCCTGATGGACGCGATCCCGGTGCAGCCACTGCACCTGGGCGTGGTCCTGGCCGGCGAGCGCGAGCGCGGCGGCTGGTGGGGCGCGGGTCGCGAGAGCGGCTGGTCCGACGCGATCGGTGTCGTACGACGTCTCGCGGCCGAGCTGGGCGTCGACCTCGAGGTCCGCGCCGCAGCACTGGCGCCGTGGCACCCCGGGCGCTGCGCCGAACTCACGGTCGCCGGCACCGTCCTCGGCCACGCCGGCGAGCTGCACCCGAAGGTCTGCCGCGCCGTGGGGCTGCCCGAGCGCAGTGCTGCGCTGGAGATCGACCTCGACCTGCTCCTGAGCCACGTGCGCGACGTCGTACCGGGACCGGACTTCTCCACCTTCCCGGTGGCCAAGGAGGACGTCGCCCTCCTCGTCGACAGCGCGGTCACGGTGGCGGACGTCGAGAACGCCCTGCGCAGCGGTGCCGGTGACCTGCTCGAGTCGGTGCGCCTCTTCGACGTCTACACCGGCGAGCAGGTGGGCGCCGGCCAGAAGTCGCTGGCGTTCGCGCTGCGCTTCCGGGCACCCGACCGCACCCTGACCGAGGAGGAGACCGGGGCGGCACGCAACGCCGCGGTGACCGCCGCGGTCGAGCAGGTCGGCGCCGTCCAGCGCTGAGCCCGCTAGTTCAGGGGCTGGGCCAGGATCTCGGCCAGCGTGGCCACGGTTCCCGGGTCGCCCTCGAGCGCGACGGCGTCGTCGGGGGAGCGGTCCCACAACCAGGCGTCCGCGGTGCCGGCGTCGGCACGTAGCACGGCGTCGGGCTCCCGGCCGGGGTCGTCGACGAGCGCGAGGTCGGCCTCGTCCTCCTCGGTGCCGGTGCCGGGGTCGCGGCCGGTGAACCGGCCGAGCGCGACCCACAGGGTGGTGGCGGTGTCGGTGAGGTCGACGCGCACGTGCCGTCCGTCAGGGGTGAACCGACCCCAGTCGGGGACGCCGCCGTACATCACGCCGAGCCCCTCGGCGACGCCGTCCGCGGCGAGCGCCGGGTCGAGCGGGGTCGCCGTCCCGCAGGTCTGCTCGGCGTCGAGCCGGTGGATCAGGGCCTCGTGGGCCTGGCGGCGCAGGGTGAACCCGACCGTCTGCTCGGGGGCCCACGACCAGGCGGCGTCGGCCGGGTCGGCGGCGGCCAGGGCGTCCACCAGGCCGCTCGACGCGTCGTCGAAGGCGGCCAGCAGTGCGTCGTACGAGCCGGGCCGGTCGGGGTGGGTGAGGGTCTCGGGGCCCGCCGGACGCCCGGACACGACCTGGCTCCAGAACCACTGGACCTCGGTGAGGTGCCACAGCAGGTCGGCTGCGTCCCAGTCGGGGCAGGCCGGCACCCGGGCGCCCGGGTCGGCGTCGGTCAGCACGGAGCGGAACCGCGCGGACTCCGAACCGATATGGTCGAGGTAGGCGTCGAACGGCAGCCGAGTCATGGCTCGCACACTACCCGGTGATGAGTAGTCATGCAGTCCTATGTATAGTCATGCGCATGACGACGAGTTCGCAACGACCCCGCATCGCGGTCGCCGGTGCCAGCGGCTATGCCGGTGGCGAGGTGCTCCGCCTGCTCCTGGGCCACCCCGGGGTGGAGATCGGCGCCCTGACCGGTGGCTCCAACGCCGGGCAGCCGCTGGGCGCCCTTCAGCCGCACCTGGTGCCGCTGGCCGACCGCATCCTCGAGCCGACCACGCCCGAGACGCTCGGCGGTCACGACGTCGTCTTCCTCGGCCTGCCCCACGGACAGTCCGGCGAGATCGCCGCCGCCCTCGGTGACGACGTCGTCGTCATCGACTGCGGTGCCGACTTCCGTCTCGCCGACGCCTCCCTGTGGGAGCGCTTCTACGGCGGCGAGCACGCCGGCACCTGGCCCTACGGGCTGCCCGAGCTGCCCGGTCAGCGCGAGGTGCTCGCCGGCGCGAACCGCATCGCGGTGCCCGGGTGCTACCCGACCGTCTCGACCCTCACGCTCGCCCCGGCCGTCGCCGCGGGCCTCGTCGAGCTGGACGTCGTGGTCGTCGCGGCCTCCGGCACGAGTGGGGCCGGCAAGGCCGCCAAGCCGCACCTGCTCGGCAGCGAGGTCATGGGCAACGCCAGCGCCTACGGCGTCGGCGGCGTCCACCGCCACACCCCGGAGATCATCCAGAACCTCAACGGCCTCACCGAGGCCGACGTGTCGGTGAGCTTCACGCCGATGCTGGTCCCGATGTCGCGCGGCATCCTCGCGACCTGCTCGGCGCCGCTGGCCGGCGACCTCTCCGCGCAGGACGCCTACGAGGTCTACGTCAAGGCCTACGCCGACGAGCCGTTCGTGCACGTGCTGCCCTTGGGCACGTGGCCGCAGACCCAGTCGGTCCTCGGCTCCAACTCCGTGCACGTGCAGGTCACCGTCGACGCCGACGCCCGCCGGCTCGTCGCGGTCGGCGCCGTCGACAACCTCGCCAAGGGCACCGGTGGTGCCGCCGTGCAGTGCATGAACCTCGCGCTCGGCCTCGACGAAGGTCTCGGCCTGACGACGGTGGGGATCGCCCCATGAGCGCCCCCTCGACGTTCACGCTCTACCAGTACCCCGAGACGCTTGCCGTCGTGCGGCTCGGCGTCGGCGCCGAGATCCCGGCCTGGGCCGAGTCGTCCTCGGTCTTCTCGGTCACGGTGACCGCCACGGAGACCTCGATCGTGTGTGCGGCGCGCAGCGTGCCCAAGAAGGCCCGCCACGAGCGCGGCTTCGTCGCCTTCGAGGTCCAGGGCCCGCTCGACTTCTCGCTGACCGGCGTGCTGGTCACCCTGCTGACGCCACTGGCGGAGGCGGAGATCAGCGTCTTCACCCAGTCGACCTTCGACACCGACTGGATCCTGGTGCCGCAGAACGACGCCGAGCGTGCGGCCGAGGCCTGGCGCGCCCGGGGTCACCACGTCACCCCCGCCGTCCCTGCCACCAAGGCCTCGCGAAAGAGCTCGTCATGACCATCACCCACCCGGCCGGGTTCCGCGCCGCGGGCGTCGCCGCCGGACTGAAGTCCACCGGCGCCAAGGACCTCGCGCTCGTCGTCAACGACGGACCCAGGTTCGACTCGGCGAGCGTCTTCACCGCCAACCGGTGCAAGGCCAACCCGATCCTCTGGAGCCAGGAGGTCGTCAAGGACGGCGTCGTGCGCGCCGTCGTCCTCAACTCCGGGGGAGCCAACTGCTACACCGGGGCCGACGGCTTCCAGACCACCCACAGCGTCGCCGAGCGCGTCGCCGAGCGCGTCGGGATCGGTGCGGTCGACGTCGTCGTCTGCTCCACCGGACTGATCGGCCTGGCCAACTCGCGCGACGACCTCCTCGCCGGCGTCGACGCCGCGCACGCGGCGCTGAGCGACGAGGCGGGTGATGACGCCGCCCAGGCGATCATGACGACCGACTCGGTGAGCAAGCAGGCTGTCGTCGAGGGTGCCGGCTGGAGCATCGGCGGCATGGCCAAGGGTGCCGGCATGCTGGCGCCGCAGCTGGCGACCATGCTCGTCGTCATCACGACCGACGCCGTCGTCCCGGCGGCCGACCTCGACACCGCACTGCGCGCCGCGACCCGGGTGAGCTTCGACCGGCTCGACTCCGACGGCTGCATGTCGACCAACGACACCGTGACGGTGCTCGCGAGCGGTGCCAGCGGCATCACGCCGGCGCTGCCGGACTTCACGACCGCGCTCACCCAGCTCTGCACCGACCTCGCGATGCAGCTGCTGCGCGACGCCGAGGGCGCCGACCACGAGATCGCCATCACGACCGTCAACGCCGCCACCGAGGACGACGCCGTCGAGGTCGGGCGCAGCGTCGCCCGCAGCAACCTCTTCAAGGCCGCCGTCTTCGGCAAGGACCCCAACTGGGGCCGCGTGCTCGCCTCGCTCGGCACCACGAGCGCCGCCTTCGACCCCGCCGACCTCGACGTCGCCATGAACGGCGTCTGGGTGTGCCGGTCCTCGACCCCGGCCGAGGACCCCGCCGGCGTCGACCTCGGCCCGCGCGAGGTGACCGTGACGATCGACCTCAAGTCCGGCACGGAGCGAGCCACCGTCTGGACCAACGACCTGACCCATGCCTACGTCCACGAGAACAGCGCGTACTCCTCATGACTGACATCGAGCCCAGCACCAAGCCCAACAACGACTCCAGCGTCCCGAACGGGGCGTTCGACACCAGCAAGCCCGACCAGGCCAAGGCGCGCACGCTCGCCGGCGCCCTGCCGTGGCTGAAGGCGTACCACGGGAAGATCGTGGTCATCAAGTACGGCGGCAACGCCATGATCGACGACGACCTGAAGCGCGCCTTCGCCGAGGACGTCGTGTTCCTGCGCATGCCCGGCTTCAAGCCCGTCATCGTGCACGGTGGCGGTCCGCAGATCTCGGCGATGCTCGACCAGCTCGGCATCGAGTCCGAGTTCAAGGGCGGGCTGCGCGTCACGACCCCCGAGGCCATGGAGGTCGTGCGGATGGTGCTCG
>JBFJKO010000267.1:0-5146 GCA_041634935.1 Nocardioides sp. | reverse complement strand
GAGGCGGTTGAGACGGTCGGCGAGGAAGCCGACGGCCTCGTCGTTGCTGAAGTCGGTCTGGCGCACCCAGCGCTCGGGCTTGCTGCCACGCACCGCCCAGCCCTCGTCGGTCTCGGTGACGGTGAAGTCGGCCGAGCCGTCAGCGCTCGGGGGCCGCAGCACGATGCGCTGGGCCACCTCGACCGCGCGCTCCTCACGCGCCGCGGAGACGATCTCTGCCATCGCGAAGACCAGCTCGCGCGTGCCCTCCCCGCTCGCCGCGGAGACGGGGAACACCCGCAGGCCACGGGCCCGCAGGTCCTCGATGACCATGTCGGCGATGTCGCGGCCGTCGGGGACGTCGACCTTGTTGAGCGCGACCAGGCGCGGGCGGTCCTCGAGCCCCCCGTAGCGGCTCAGCTCGTTCTCGATGATGTCGAGGTCGTCGACCGGGTTGCGGCCGGGCTCGAACGTGGCCGTGTCGAGCACGTGCACCAGCGCGGCACACCGCTCGACGTGCCGCAGGAAGTCGTGCCCCAGTCCGCGACCGTCGCTCGCGCCCTCGATCAGGCCGGGCACGTCGGCCACGGTGAACGTGACCTCGCCGCCGGTGACGACGCCGAGGTTGGGCACCAGGGTCGTGAACGGGTAGTCGGCGATCTTGGGGCGCGCCCGCGAGATCGAGGCGATCAGGCTGGACTTGCCGGCGCTCGGGAAGCCGACGAGGCCGATGTCGGCGACGACCTTGAGCTCGAGCACGATCTCGATCTCGTCGCCGGGCTCGCCGAGGAGCGCGAAGCCGGGCGCCTTGCGCTTGGACGACGCCAGCGCGGCGTTGCCGAGACCACCGCGGCCACCCTGCGCCACGACCAGCTCGGTGCCGGGTCCGACGAGGTCGGCGATCACCTCGCCGTTCTTGTAGGACACGACCGTGCCGTCGGGCACCGGCAGCACCAGGTCGGAACCGTGCGCGCCGTTCTTGTGCGAGCCGGCGCCGTGGCCGCCGTGCTCGGCCTTGCGGTGCGGGCTGTGGTGGTAGTCGACCAGCGTGGTCACGTCGGGGTCCACCCGCAGGATCACCGACCCGCCCGGGCCGCCGTTGCCGCCGTCGGGCCCGCCGAGCGGCTTGAACTTCTCGCGGTGGACCGAGGCCACCCCGTGCCCCCCGCGTCCGGCGCTGACGTGCAGCGTGACCCGGTCGACGAATGATGGGACTGCCATGGGTGCTCCTCAGTAGGTACGAAATGCCGACAGGGCGTCCCGAAGCGGGACGCCCTGTCGGAAGGTCAAGCGGGATCGAGCGTCAGTCACTCACCGGGAACGATGTTGACGACCTTGCGGCCACGCTTGCGGCCGAACTCGACGTCGCCGGCGATCAGCGCGAAGAGCGTGTCGTCGCCACCACGGCCCACGCCCGAACCGGGGTGGAAGTGGGTGCCGCGCTGGCGGACGATGATCTCGCCGGCGTTGACGGTCTGGCCGCCGAAGCGCTTGACGCCGAGGCGCTGGGAGTTGGAGTCGCGGCCGTTCTTGGTGGACGCGGCGCCCTTCTTGTGTGCCATCTCAGATGTCCTCGTGTGTCGTGGTGTTGGGTGAGCCGGAGGCTCAGACGGTGATGTCGGTGACCTTGACCTGGGTGTACTTCTGGCGGTGACCCTGGCGCTTCTTGTAGCCGGTCTTGTTCTTGTACTTCTGGATGATGATCTTCGGACCCTTGGTCGCGCCGAGGACCTCGACGGTCACCGCGGCCTTCTCGAGCCCGGTGGCGGTGACGGTCTCGCCGTCGACCGTCATCACGACCGGGAGGGTCAGGGTCTCGCCGACCGGCGTCGCGATCGTGTCGATCTCGATGACGTCGCCGACAGCGACCTTCTGCTGCTTGGCGCCTGCGCGCACGATCGCGTACACCGCGGTCTCCTTCGTCGTTTCAAAACACATCTGGGTCTGCGGCACCTCGATCACCACCGCGCACGAGTCATCGAACCAACAAGCTCTCGATGACCGACTGCGTCAGGCGAACTCATGCCAGGCAGAAGGCGGCACGCCGGGCGCACCAAGGAAGAATGCTACGGACTCAGACCCCGGACGGCAAAACGAGCCGTCCGGGACCCTGGGTCTTCTAACGCTTGCGGGTGCCCTTGTGCTTGACCGGCACGTGTGCGGCCTCGCCCTCAGCGCCCGTCTCGGCCGCGTCAGCGCTGTCGCTGCCGGGCTCGACGTCGATCATCGACGGCTCCACCAGACCCGACTCCGCCGGGGAGCCGATCCCCGTCGAGGTCTCCACCTGGTCCATGGTCGGGACGTCGGACTCGGAAGCGGGTGCCGCGCTGCGAGCCCGCTGGCTCCGCGTGCGGGTCACGACCCGCGGCGGGGCAGGAGCGGTCTCCGCCGCCGCGACCGGGGCCGTGGCAGCCACGGGGGCCACCGCCTGCGCCGTCTCCACCGTCTCCGGCGGGGCCGTGGCGACCGTGCGGCTCACCCCACGACGGGTGCGGGTGACGACCTTCGGGGCCGCCGCCTCAGCGGGCGTCTCCCCTGCCGGCTCGGCGGGCGTCTCCGTGGCTTCCCCGGTGGGAGCCCCGGTGGGAGCCTCTGTAGGAGCCTCTGCGGGCACCTCTGGCTTCTCCGCGACCAGCGCAGTGGCCTCGGACGCGGTCGACACCGGCGCCGTACGGCTGGCGCCACGACGCGTGCGCGTGACCACCTTCGGCGCTGCAGGCTCGGCGGGCTCGACAGGGACCTCGGGCTCGCTGGGCTCCTCGGCAGCCGCCTCCGCGGGCACCTGGGGCTCCTCCGCGACCACCGGGGCAGCCTCGGACGCCGTCGAGACCGGCGCCGTACGACTCGCGCCCCGACGCGTGCGCGTCACGACCTTGGGCGCGGCCGGCTCGGACTTCTCGTCCTGGGGCGCGTCCTGCTGGGCGTCCTGGGGCGCGTCCTGGACCTCGGGCTCGTTCGCGGCCGACTCCTCGCGGGCCTTCTCGGCCTTCGCCATCGCGGCGAACTCCGCCGGCGACGGCTTCGAGGACGGCTGGCCCGACTGGCCGGACTGACCCGAGTCGTTGCTCTGCGACGACGGGTCGTCGTCGTTCGAGCGGCCACGGCCACCGCGACGACGTCCGCCGCCGCCTCCGCTGCCACTGCCGCTGCCACCACGACGCGAGTCGTCGTCGCCGCCCTGACGGGGCTCGATCGGCATGTCGTGCACCACGACACCGCGACCCTGGCAGTGCTGGCAGTTCTCGCTGAACGACTCGAGCAGTCCCGTGCCGATGCGCTTGCGGGTCATCTGGATCAGGCCGAGCGAGGTGACCTCCGCGACCTGGTGACGCGTGCGGTCACGGCCCAGGCACTCGACCATGCGACGCAGGACCAGGTCGCGGTTCGACTCCAGGACCATGTCGATGAAGTCGACGACGATGATGCCGCCGATGTCACGCAGGCGCAGCTGGCGCACGACCTCCTCGGCGGCCTCGAGGTTGTTCTTGGTGACGGTCTCCTCGAGGTTGCCGCCGGAGCCGGTGAACTTGCCGGTGTTGACGTCGACGACCGTCATCGCCTCGGTGCGGTCGATGACGAGCGAGCCGCCGGAGGGCAGGAAGACCTTGCGGTCGAGGGCCTTGGCGATCTGCTCGTCCACGCGGTAGGTCGCGAAGATGTCGGCGCCGTTGTGCTCGGAGGCGACGTACTTCTCCAGGCGCGGCTCGAGGTCCGGGGCGACGTCGACGACGTAGTTGCGCACCGTCTCCCAGGCGTCGTCGCCGGAGATCACGAGCTTGGCGAAGTCCTCGGTGAAGAGGTCACGCACGACCTTGAGGGTCAGGTCGGGCTCGCCGTAGAGCAGCTGCGGCGCGCTGCTCTTGGCCTTGCCGCCGGCCTTGGCCTCGATCTCCTCCCAGCGCGACTTGAGGCGCTCGACGTCCTGGGTGAGCTCCTCCTCGCTGGCGCCCTCGGCGGCGGTGCGCACGATCACGCCCGCCGAGTCCGGGACGATCTCCTTGAGGAGGGTCTTGAGGCGGTTGCGCTCGGTGTCGGGGAGCTTGCGGGAGATGCCGCTGGTGGTGCCGTCCGGCACGTAGACCAGGAACCGGCCGGCCAGGCTCACCTGGCTGGTCAGGCGCGCGCCCTTGTGCCCGACGGGGTCCTTGGTGACCTGCACCAGGATCGTCTGGCCCGAGGAGAGCACCGACTCGATCTTGCGCGGGGCGCCGTCCTTGTGACCCAGCGCCGACCAGTTGACCTCGCCGGCGTAGAGCACCGCGTTGCGGCCCTTGCCGATGTCGATGAACGCCGCCTCCATGGAGGGCAGGACGTTCTGCACGCGGCCGAGGTAGACGTTGCCGATCAACGAGGTCTGCGACTCGCGGGCGACGTAGTGCTCGACGAGCACCTTGTCCTCGAGGACGCCGATCTGGGTGACGTCCTCGCGCTGTCGGATGGTCATGACGCGCTCGACCGACTCGCGACGGGCCAGGAACTCGGCCTCGCTCACGATCGGGGCGCGGCGGCGGCCGGCCTCGCGGCCGTCGCGACGGCGCTGCTTCTTGGCCTCGAGCCGGGTCGAGCCGCTGATCGCGGTGATCTCGTCCTCGGGTGAGCGGCTGCGGCGCACGCGCGTCGTGGTGTTGCTGGGGTCGTCGCCGGCACTGCCACCGTCGTCGCCGTCGCGACGGCGCCGACGACGTCGGCGCGAGGTGCCCTCGCCGGACTCGGCGTCGTCGTCGGACCCGCCCTGGTCGCCCTGGGAGCCCCGGTTGCGGCCGCCGCGGTTCTGGCCACCGCCCTGCTTGCCGGAGTCGTCGCCCTGCGAGTCGGAGCCGTCGGTGCCGTCGGACCCGTCGGAGCTGTTCCGGCCGTCCTGGCCGTCCCCGTCGCCCTGCCCGTTGTCCTGACCGCTGCTCTGGTTGTCGCCGCCGCCTCCGCCGCCGCTCTTGCGACGACGACGACCGCCACGCCGCCGACGACGGCGCGGGCCGCCCTCGCCGGACTCGGAGCTGTCCGAGTCGTCGTCAGAGTCGTCCGAGTCGTCGTCGGAGTCGTCGGAGCTGTTCTCGGTGTCCTGCTCCTTGGCGTCGCCCTCAGCGGGCGCGGCGTCCTGCTTGTCGGCGTCCTCGGCCTCCTCCTCGGCGGCGTCGTCCTCCTCGACAGCGGGCTCCGCGACGGGCTC
>JBFJKO010000266.1:0-5189 GCA_041634935.1 Nocardioides sp. | reverse complement strand
GTCGGCGCCCATACGCGCCGACTCGCGGTCGTTCTCCCGGTAGGCAGGTCGTCAGACGACGACGACGGTGGTGCCGAGCGGGGCGAAGTCCCAGAGCCGCTTGGCGTCCTTGGTGCGCTGCCGGATGCAGCCGTGCGACTGCTCGGTGCCGAGCTGGGCCTTGGTCTGCACCTTGGCCCCGTTGTGCACCGGGATGTCGTGGAAGCCGATCGCGGCACCGGTCGGCCCGCGGGTGAAGCGCACGAACCACGACATCGTGCCGGAGTCGCCGATGCCGTAGGCGTCCTCGGAGCGGGAGAAGACCGAGTAGGTGCCCGGCTGGAGGTTGTCGGTGAGGCTGCCGGAGGCGAGATAGGTGCGGACGACGTCGCCGGCCTCGTCGACCAGCCACACGCGCTGCTCGGACTCGCTGAAGACGACGCGGCGCCCTTCCCCGGACCCGGCCGGTACGGCGGGCTCCGGCTCGGGCGTCGGCTCGGGGGTCGGCTCGGGGGTGGGAGCGGGGGTCGGCTCCGGCGTCGCGACAGGAGTCGCCGCAGGAGTCGCCGCAGGAGTCGCGGACGGCGTCGGCGTCGTCTCGGGCGCCTGACCGACCGGGTCGACCGCCACCTGCGCCGACGCGCTGGTGAGTGCCTCCGCGTCCGAGGCCGACGGCAGCACGCCGAGCCCGCCGAGCAGGCCGACGCCCGTGGTGGCGAGCGCGGCCCCGAGCACGGCCATCCGGCCGTAGCGCGGCCGGTAGCGGGGTGGCGGCTCGGCCCGGTGCTTGCTCACGCGGCTCCCCCGAGGCTCATCGCGGACGTGGCCCCTCGGCGGCGCGCTTGACCAGGTTGGCCGCGACCTCGCGGTAGGCGGCCGCGCCCTTGCTCGTGCGGCTGGTGCTCAGGATCGAGCGGCCGGCGGCGGGCGCCTCGGCGAACTTGATCGTCTTGGGGATCGGCGGCTCGATCACGTCGAGGTCGTAGGTCTCCGAGATCGTCTCGAGGACCGTGCGCGAGTGGGTCGTGCGGCCGTCGTAGAGGGTGGGGAGCACGCCCCAGACCGAGAGGTCGCGGTTGGTGAACCGGCGCACGTCGTGGACGGTGTCGAGCAGCTGGCCGACACCGCGGTGCGAGAGGGTCTCGCACTGCAGCGGCACGAGCACGCCGTCGGCGGCCGTCAGGGCCGCCACGGTGAGCACGCCGAGGGACGGCGGGCAGTCGAGCAGGATCCAGTCGAAGTGGGTCCCCTTCTCGGCGAGGTCCTCGACCATGCCGCGGATGACGTGCTCGCGGCCGGTGCGGGTGAGCAGGTCGGCCTCGGCGCGAGCGAGCTCGATGGTCGCCGGCACGAGCGAGACGCCGTCCTCGGTCTCGAGGATCACCTCGGTGGCGTCGAGCCTCTTGGTGAGCACGTGGTGCACCGAGAGCTCGAGGTCCTCCGGGTCGATGCCCAGGGAGAAGGTGAGGCAGGCCTGGGGGTCGAGGTCGACGAGCAGGACGGAGTGCCCGAGCTCGGCGAGCGCCGCCCCGATCGAGGCGACGCTGGTGGTCTTGGCGACGCCGCCCTTCTGGTTGGCGATCGCGAGCGTGGTGGTCATCGGGGCCCATCATGCCGGACGCACCCTCGTCGGTGTGGCACGGCACACGTGAGTCGCGGGAGCACGGTGGTTGACTCCCTCCATGGCTCACGACACCACTGCCCTGATCACCGGCGCGACGGCCGGCATCGGCCACGAGTTCGCCGTCCAGCTGGCGGCGCGCGGCCACGACCTGGTGCTCGTCGCCCGCGACACCCGCCGGCTCGAGGAGGTCGCCGCCTCCCTGCGTGCCACGTACGGCGTGGACGTCGAGGTGATCACCGCCGACCTCGTCGAGCGCGACCAGCTGGCCGCCGTGGAGGCGCGACTGTCCGACCCCGCCCGCCCCGTCGACCTGCTCGTCAACAACGCCGGCTTCGGGCTCAAGAAGCGCTTCCTCGACAACCCGGTCGAGGCGGAGAACGCGATGCTCGACGTCCTCGTCACCGCGGTGCTGCGCCTGACCCACGCGGCGCTGGGGCCGATGACCGAGCGCGGCAGCGGAGGGATCATCAACGTCTCCAGCGTCGCCGCTTTCCTCCCCCGCGGCACCTACGCCGCCACGAAGGCGTGGGTGAACAGCTTCACCGAGTGGGCCGCGCACGAGTACCGCTCCCAGGGCGTCACCGTGATGGCGCTGTGCCCGGGCTTCACCAAGACCGAGTTCCACGAGCGGATGGAGGTCGCGCGCGGCACGAGCTTCATGTGGCTCGACGTCGACTTCCTGGTGGAGAAGGCGCTGTCGGACTTCGCGAAGGGCCGGGTCTACTCGATCCCCGGCGCGCAGTACAAGACCGTCGTCGCCCTCACCCGGCTGGTGCCCACCAGGGCCCTGCAGGGGCTCCAGTCGATCGGGCGCCGCTAGGGCCGTACGACGTCCGGCGTACGACGTCCGGACGCCGCCGCGGCGGCTGCGGCGCGCTCGAGGAGCCGCTCGTACTCCTCGGGGGCGGTGGTGTTGCACCCCAGCCCGTGGTTGGACTTGCCCAGGCCGTGGTGGTCGCTGGAGCCGGTGACCACCAGGTCCAGGTCGCGCGCGATCGCCCGCAGCTCCTCGCGCACGTCGGGGGCCTTGTGGTCCTGGTGGTCGACCTCGAGTCCGCTCAGCCCGGCGTCGCGCAGGGCAGCCAGCTCGGCGGCGGGCAGGTCGTGACGTCGTCCGCGCCCCCACGGATGCGCGATCACGCTCGCTCCCCCGGCCTCGCTGACGGCGGCGATGGTGGTCGTCAGGTCGGGGGCGTAGCGGTTGACGTAGCCGGGACGCCCGGGGTTGAGGTAGCGCTCGAACGCGTCGTCGCGCGAAGCCACGACGCCCTTGCGCACCAACGCGTCGGCGACGTGCGGCCGGCCGGGCACGGGCGCCGCGATGTCGTCGAGGGTCAGGTCGATGCCGATCTTCTGCAGGGCCGCCACGATCGCCGGCGCGCGCGACCCGCGCCCGTCGACGATGCGGGCGAGGCTGTCGGCGAGGGTCGGGTGGGTCGGGTCGGGCAGGTAGGCCAGCAGGTGCACGCCGTGCCCCCGGTGGTGGGTGCTGATCTCCATGCCCCGCACCAGCTCGATCCCGACGCGACGGGCTGTCTCGGCCGCCTCCTCCCACCCGTCGGCGCTGTCGTGGTCGGTGATCCCGACGACGTCCAGCCCGGCGTGCTGCGCCGCCGTCACGAGCTCGGACGGCGTCTGCGTGCCGTCGCTGGCCAGCGAGTGCGTGTGCAGGTCGATGCGCATCTGCGCACCCTAGGGCGTCACCACGTCGGCGGAGGACCCCCGAAGGGCAGCTCGACGAGGTGCGGGCCGCTCTGGGCGGCGTCGCGCAGGATCCAGTCGTCGCGCAGCAGCAGGATCGCCGAGGCCGGTCGCAGGATCAGCCAGATCCACCGGCCACCCACCTCCCCGGCCACGACCGAGCGGTCCCACTCGTTGCTGCCGCCGCTCGTCGACACCGTCCAGAGCGGCACGGACTGCCGTTCGATCCGCACGTAGACCGCCGGCGGCGCGGCTCCGACGTCCGCGCCCGGGTCAGGATCGGCCGTGCCGGCGATGCGGGCCCCCAGCCCGACGCCGGGCTCCTCGGTGACGACCAGGACGTCGACCGGACCGTCGAGCGCGCTCGGGCCGGTGCAGCAGGTCATGGTCGCGGTGGCCCGCGAGGGCTCCGAGCCCACGCACGCGAAGTCGGTGACCGTCCAGCCCGGGCTGAGCGGGAACGGCAGGTAGGTCGGGACGGCGGTCGAGGCCTGCAGGTGCTCGGCGAAGGTCTCGTACGACGCCTGGGTCGGTCGGTGCAGCGGGTCGACCATCCCGTGCTCGGGGCAGACCCACCCGTCGGCCGACTGGGTCAGCTCCGACGGGCAGCGTGGGCAGCCCACCTGCGACGGCATGCCCCCACGGTCGCGTCAGGCGTGCGCGACGTCAAGAGTTCCAGCGCAGGAGCACCGGCGTCTCGCGCTCGTAGCCGAGCACCGAGATCGTCGCGGTGTCGAGCCGGAACAGCCGACCGTCGCCCACCGGCAGACCGAGCCAGCGGGCGGCCAGCGCCCGCAGCGAGTGGCCGTGGGCGAAGGCGAGCGTCGTCCCGTCGGCGCCCCGCGCGCGCTCGACCACTCGGTCGAGACGCGCGGCCACCTCGTCGGGGCTCTCCCCACCCGGGCACGGGTCGGTCCACACGCTCCAGCCCGGCACCTGCTCACGGATCTGGGGCGTGGTGAGGCCCTCGTAGTCGCCGTAGCCCCACTCCACGAGGTCCTCGTCGACGTCCGCGTCGCCGAAGCCGGCGAGCTCGGCGGTACGACGCGCGCGCAGCCGCGGGCTGGTCAGGACCAGCGCCGGGTCGAGCCCGGCCAGCCGCGGCGCGAGCGCGCGGGCGTCGTCCTCGGCGTCCGGGAGGAGCGGCAGGTCGGTCACCGACGTGTGGCGGCCGTTGCGGCTCCACTCGGTGGGGCCGTGACGGACGATCCAGAGCTCAGCTGTCACGTCGGTGAACCTACCCGCGCCGTCCGGTCAGTCCTGCTGGCCGCTCGGGCCGGCCCAGTTCTTGTCAGGCTGCGGCACCGGACGACCGGGCTGCTCGCCACCGCGGGCCTCGAGGTAGGAGTTCTTCGGCACCATCACCTTGCGGCGGAAGATGCACACGACCTTGCCGTCCTGGTTGTAGCCGATCGTCTCGACGTAGACGACGCCGCGGTCGTCCTTGCTCTTCGACTCGGTCTTGTCGAGCACCGTGGTCTCGCCGTAGAGCGTGTCGCCGTGGAAGGTCGGCGCGACGTGGCGCAGCGACTCGACCTCGAGGTTGGCGATGGCCTTGCCGGAGATGTCGGCGACGCTCATCCCGAGCAGGAGGGAGTAGACGTAGTTGCCCACGACGACGTTCTTCTTGAACTGCGTCGTCTCCTCGGCGTAGTTGGCGTCGAGGTGCAGCGGGTGGTGGTTCATCGTCAGCAGGCAGAAGAGGTGGTCGTCGTACTCGGTGACCGTCTTGCCGGGCCAGTGCTTGTAGGTCGCTCCGACCTCGAACTCCTCGTAGCTGCGACCGAACTGCATGACCACTCCTTGGTTGACGGTGACGTGTGTCAGGGCGTCGCCCATCCTGTCAGGCGTGGCCCCACCCGGAGCGGGTGGATCCAGATGGCGT
>JBFJKO010000265.1:0-5197 GCA_041634935.1 Nocardioides sp. | reverse complement strand
TCCGTCGCTTCGGCCGGCTACTCGATGACCAGCGCGAGGGCGGGGCTTCGTCGACGCTCGCTGCTCAGCCTCCGTTGAGGCCGGTCTTGAGGGCGTCGGCGATGTCGAGGACGGCGGCGCGGGAGCGGCGTCCGACCCCGACGATGTTGAAGAACCCGTGGATCAGGTCGGGGAAGCGGTGCAGCACGACCGGCACGCCGGCCGCCTCGAGCGCCCGGGCGTAGTCCTCGCCCTCGTCGCGCAGCGGGTCGAACCCGGCGGTGCACACGTAGGCCGGCGCCAGACCGGCGGGCAGGTCGTGGCGCAGCGGGGAGACCCGGATGTCGTCGCGGTCCGCGACATCGGGGGTGTAGCTGTCGGTGGCGAGGTCCATGAACTGCGCGGTGAGGTAGAAGCGCTCCGAGAACAGCTCGAGGCTGCGGGTCGCGCGCAGCACGTCGACCGAGGGGTAGACGAGCAGCTGGAAGGCCAGGGGCAGTCCCTCCTGCGCAGCCGCGATCGCGGTCGCCGCGGCGAGGTTGCCGCCCGCGGAGTCACCGCCGACCGCGAGCCGCTGCGGGTCGGCGCCGATCGAGGCCGCGTGCTTGACCACCCAGCGGTACGCCGCCAGCGCGTCGTCGTGCGCGGCCGGGAAGGTCTCCTCGGGGGCGAGCCGGTAGTCGATCGCCAGCACCCGGACGCCGGACCGCTCGGCCAGCACGCGGCACGTCGCGTCGTGGGAGTCGAGGTCGCCGTACATGAAGCCGCCGCCGTGGAAGAACACCAGCAGCGGGCCGGGCTCGGGCACCGCACCGGTGGGCACGTAGAGGCGCCCGGGGAGGTCGCCGACCGGGAGGTCGCGCACCGAGCCGATCGGCTGGTCGCCGCCGGCCATCTTCGACTCGTGCGCGATGACCTCGCGACCCTCGGGGATCGGCAGCGCCTCGGCCGAGGGCAGCTTGGCGACCTGCTTGAGGCGCAGCATCAGCTGCGTCTCCGCGGCGAGGGTCTGCCCGTCGAGCACGATCGGGGCGCCGCCGAGGCGCCGCTGGACGACCTCCGGCAGTCCCATCGTGATGCGCAGGGCCAGGGCTTCGATGCTGTCGGTGAGGCTCACGGGCAGCAACCTATCGCTCGGTTCTCCTGCTGTTCATCCGTCGATGACAGAGTGGACCCATGCCTCTCGAGATCGTGCCCGACCACTCGCAGTCCGCTTCGTCAGGCGAGTCGGCGACCGGGGTGCCCGACGAGGCCTACGAGGTCGACGCGATCTACGAGCCCGACCCCGAGATCGTCGCCGGCGTCGAGGGGTTCGAGGACCGCTTCCTCGATCGTGAGCTGTCGTGGCTGCGCTTCAACCAGCGCGTCCTCGAGCTCGCCGAGGACGAGTCGCAGCCGCTGCTCGAGCGCGCCCGCTTCCTGGCGATCTTCACCAGCAACCTCGACGAGTTCTTCATGGTCCGCGTCGCCGGCCTCAAGCGGCGCATCGCCGCCGGGCTCGCCGTACGCGCCGCGTCGGGGTTGATGCCGCGCGAGGTCCTCGAGCAGATCTGGACGACGACCGGCGAGCTGAGCCACCGCCAGGCGGCGCTGTTCCGCGATCAGATCGTGCCGGCGCTCGTCGAGCAGGAGATCGAGCTCGTGCGCTGGGACGACCTCGACCGCGAGGAGCAGAAGACCTGCAAGCGGCTCTTCCGCGACCGGATCTTCCCGGTGCTCACCCCGCTCGCCGTCGACCCGGCCCACCCGTTCCCCTACATCTCGGGACTCTCGCTCAACCTCGCGGTCGTCATCCGCAACCCGCACACCGACAAGCAGCACTTCGCCCGGGTGAAGGTGCCCCAGACCTTCGACCGCTTCGTGCCGCTCAACCAGGCGGGCAAGGCCGGCCGCGGTGCGCGGTTCGTGCCGCTCGAGGACGTCATCGGCGCCCACCTCAAGCGCCTCTTCCCCGGCATGGAGGTGCTGGAGGCCCACACCTTCCGCGTCACCCGCAACGAGGACCTCGAGGTCGAGGAGGACGACGCCGAGAACCTCCTCGCCGCCCTCGAGAAGGAGCTGCTGCGCCGCCGCTTCGGCCCGCCGGTGCGCCTCGAGGTCGAGGAGTCGATCTCCGCCTCCGTGCTCGAGCTGCTCGTCTCCGAGCTCGGGATCAGCGAGGAGGAGGTCTTCCGGCTGCCCGGGCCGCTCGACCTGCGCGGGCTCCACGGCATCGCCGACCTCAACCGCGAGGAGCTGAAGTTCCCCGCGTTCGTGCCGACCACCCACCACCGTCTCGCCGAGGTGGAGTCGGCCGCGCCCGTCGACGTCTTCAAGGCCGCACGCCGCCACGACGTCCTGCTCCACCACCCCTACGACTCGTTCGCGACGTCGGTGCAGCGCTTCATCGAGCAGGCCGCCGCCGACCCGCACGTGCTCGCGATCAAGCAGACGCTCTACCGCACCTCCGGCGACAGCGCGCTCATCGACGCTCTCGTCGACGCCGCCGACGCCGGCAAGCAGGTGCTCGTGATCGTCGAGATCAAGGCCCGCTTCGACGAGGAGGCCAACATCCGCTGGGCCCGCAAGCTCGAGCAGGCCGGCTGCCACGTCGTCTACGGCATCGTCGGGCTCAAGACCCACTGCAAGCTCGCCATGGTGGTGCGCGACGAGGGCGACCAGCACGGCGGGATCCGCCGCTACACCCACATCGGCACCGGCAACTACAACTCCAAGACCGCCCGGATGTACGAGGACCTCGGCCTCATCACCACCGACGAGGCCATCGGCGAGGACGTCGCCCACCTCTTCAACAACCTCAGCGGCTGGTCGCGCAACGCCTCCTACGAGCACCTGCTGGTCGCCCCCGACTCGGTGCGCTCGGGGCTCGTGGAGCAGATCCACGCCGAGATCGCCCACCACGCCGCCGGGCGCGAGTCGGGCATCCGGCTCAAGGCCAACTCGGTCGTCGACGAGGGCATCATCGACGCCCTCTACCTCGCCTCCCAGGAGGGCGTGAAGGTCGAGCTGCTCGTGCGCGGCATCTGCGCGCTGCGCCCCGGCGTGCCCGGGCTGTCGGAGAACATCTCGGTGCGCTCGATCCTCGGCCGCTTCCTCGAGCACAGCCGGATCGCGTGGTTCGCCAACGGCGGCGACCCGGCGGCGTGGATCGGCTCGGCCGACCTGATGCACCGCAACCTCGACCGTCGCGTCGAGGTGCTGGTGCGATTGCCGCACGAGGAGAGCATCGCCTCGGTCGGCGCGCTGCTCGACTCCGCCTTCGACGCCGACACCCGGGCCTGGGAGCTCAGCAGCGACGGCACCTGGTCGACCAACGACGGGTCGGTGCACCTCCAGGAGCTGCTCATCGAGGGCCAGCGCCGGCGTCGTACGTCTCCCTGAGAGGTCGCCGACCCTCACCCTTTAGGCTGGGGCGACCCCTCGCGACGCCTCCCAGGAGTACGACTGTGCGCTTCCGGCTACGCCCGCACGACTCGGGGTTCCACGACCTCTTCTCCGAGGCAGCGCAGCACCTGGTCGTCGGCGCCTCGCTGCTCGCCGAGATGCTCTCGGAGTCGGCCGACACCGAGGGGGTGGCGGCCCGCATGCGCGCGGCCGAGCACGACGCCGACGAGACCGCGCACACGCTCGTGCGCCGGGTGAGCACGACGTTCATCGCCCCCTTCGACCGCGAGGACGTCTACGCCCTGACGACCGCGCTCGACGACGTCATGGACTCGATGGACGAGGTCGTCGACCTGATCCTGCTCTACCAGGTGGAGGAGCTGCCGGCCGACCTCTCGCTGCAGGTGGAGGTGCTCCAGCGGTGCGCCGAGCTGACCGTCGCGGCGATGCCGCGGCTCGGCGCGGCGAAGGCGCTGACCGACTACTGGATCGAGATCAACCGCCTCGAGAACGTCGGCGACCGCAACCACCGCCGCAGCCTGGCCGCGCTCTTCTCCGGTCGCTACCCGACGCTCGAGGTGCTCAAGCTCAAGGACATCGTCGAGGCGCTCGAGTCGGCCATCGACGGGTTCGAGCGGATCGCCAACATCGTCGAGCAGATCGCGCTCAAGGAAGGCTGACTGGGTGAGCCTCACCTTGGCGATCGTGATCGCGGTGATCGTCGTCGCGCTCGTCTTCGACTACACCAACGGCTTCCACGACGCCGCCAACGCGGTCGCCACCTCGGTCTCGACGCGCGCGCTCACCCCGCGGATCGCGCTGGTGCTGGCGGCGGTGATGAACTTCATCGGCGCCTTCCTCGGCCAGGCCGTCGCCGAGACGGTCGCCGAGACCATCGACCCCGGCACCGGCACCAACGCGCTGCTGATCGTGATGGCCGGCCTGATCGGGGCCATCACCTGGAACGTCGTCACCTGGTACCTCGGCCTGCCGTCGTCGTCGTCCCACGCCCTGATCGGCGGCCTCATCGGGGCCGCGCTGGCTGCCGGCGCCACGGCCCGCTGGGACGTCGTGATCGACAAGGTCCTGGTGCCGATGCTGCTCTCGCCGCTCGCGGCCTTCGCCCTCGCCTTCGCGGTGATGATCGCGCTGATGTGGCTCTTCCGGCGCGCCAGCCCGGCCCGCACCAACAACGGCTTCCGTCTCGCCCAGACCCTCTCGGCCGCGGCGATGGCGCTGGGTCACGGCCTCCAGGACGCCCAGAAGACGATGGGTGTGATCTTCCTGGCGCTGCTCGCCGGGGGCTACGTCGCCGCCGACGACGGGCTCCCGCTGTGGGTCGTCTTCGCCGCCGCCACCGCGATCTCCGCCGGCACCTACTCCGGCGGCTGGCGCATCATGCACACCCTGGGTCGCCGCATCATCGACCTCGACCCGCCGCGCGGCTTCGCCGCCGAGTCGGTGGCCTCGACGGTGCTCTACACGACCGCGTACGTCTTCGAGGCCCCCATCTCGACCACGCACACGATCACCTCCGCGGTCGTCGGGGTGGGCGCGACCAAGCGGATGAGCGCCGTGCGCTGGCTCGTCGCCCGCCGGATCCTCGTCGCCTGGGCGCTGACCTTCCCGATGGCCGGCCTCGGCGCCGCGGCGTCGTACGGCGTGCTCTCGGTGGTCGTCCCCACCTGAGGCCGCCCCCGCTGCGATAGTCCCTGACGATGTGGCCCCTCTCGGCGCCGATCACGGGCCACCTCGTCAGGGACTATCTCGGCGGGGGGTCACGCGACCCGGTGCGCCAGGAAGCGGCGCCGCTGGTCGGCGCTCAGCGCGCGAC
>JBFJKO010000264.1:0-5285 GCA_041634935.1 Nocardioides sp. | reverse complement strand
GGGCGACCCGCCGCGAGCGGCCTTCGAGGTCGATCACGTCGACCACGAGAAGTGGCGTGGCTGGAGTGTCGTGGCCCACGGCACGTTCGCGCCCGTGGACGTCTCCGAGCTGGCCGGGCACCGCCTGCCCCGGCCCTGGGCGGCCGGCTCGCGCGACCTGTTCGCCCGGATGACGATCACCTCGATCAGCGGCCGTCGGCTCGGCGAGGGCTGGGACAGCGAGGCCGCCATGCCGGCTCGGGTGCTCCTCGGCGAGGACGACGGGTGACGGCGTCCTCGCTGGTGCTGGTGCTCAACGCCGGCTCGTCGAGCCTGAAGTACCAGGTCGTCGACGCAGGAAGCGGCGCAGTGGCGGCCCGAGGGCACAGCGAGCGCGTCGCTTCCTACGACGAGGCGCTCCAGCAGGTGTACGACGACCTCGAGGCGCAGTCCCTCGGGCACGAGTCGCTGCTGGCCGTCGGCCACCGTGTCGTGCACGGCGGGCCGCGCCTGACCCGCCCCGTCCTGATCGACGACGAGGTGGTCGCCGAGATCGAGAGCGCGATCCGGCTCGCACCGCTCCACAACGGACCCGCCCTCGCCGGCATCCGGGGCGCCCGCGCCCGGTATCCCGCGCTGCCGCAGGTCGCGGTCTTCGACACCGCCTTCTTCGCCGACCTGCCGGCGGCCGCGGCCACCTACGCCATCGACGCCGACCTGGCCGAGCGTGAGGGCATCCGCCGCTACGGCGCGCACGGCACCAGCCACCGGTTCGTCGCGGACGCCGCTGCCGCGCTGCTCGGCCGCCCGCTGACGGAGGTCGACCAGGTCGTCCTGCACCTCGGCAACGGCGCGTCCGCGTCGGCGGTGCGCGGTGGCCGTCCGGTGGAGACGTCGATGGGGCTCACTCCGCTCGAGGGCCTGGTGATGGGTACGCGACCCGGTGACCTCGACCCGGGCGTCGTGCTGGACCTGATGCGCCACGGCGGGCTCGACCTCGCGGGTGTCGACGACCTCCTGCACCACCACAGCGGGCTCCAGGGACTCGCGGGCACGAGCGACGTGCGCGACCTGCTGGCCGCCGTCGACGCCGGCGACGAGCGCGCGCGGACGGCGTACGACGTCTACTGCCACCGGATCCGCAAGTACGTCGGGGCCTACCTGGCGGTGCTGGGCGGTGCCGACGCGCTCTGCTTCACCGCCGGGGTGGGGGAGCACAGCCCTCGGGTGCGAGCCGGCGTGGTCGACGGCCTCGAGCGGCTCGGCCTGGTGCTCGACCCGGGCCGCAACGCCGCCGAGGGCTCGGGCGCCCGCCGGATCTCGACCGACGACTCCCCGGTCGCGATCCTCGTCGTCCCGACCGACGAGGAGGCGATGATCGCGCACGACGTCGCAACCCTGCTCGGGGCGCCGGGCGGACCCTAGGAGTCGGCGCTGGTGTCGGTCGCCGCCGCGGTGACCGAGGGCGAGCGGCCCGCCGCGGGGTGCTCGCCGACGCTCGTCCAGCGCCAGTCGCGGACCTCCGGCAGGTCGTCGCCGTGCTCGCGGGTCCACTGCCGCGCGCGGCGACGGGTGTCGACCATCTCCTGGCGCAGCGAGGCCGCCCGCGTGCCGAGCCCCGGCGTCCGGTCGATGACGTCCATGACCAGGTGGTAGCGGTCCATGTCGTTCATCATCACCATGTCGAACGGCGTGGTGGTCGTGCCCTCCTCCTTGTAGCCGCGCACGTGCAGGTGCTCGTTGTTGGCGCGGCGGTAGGCCAAGCGGTGGATCAGCCACGGGTAGCCGTGGTAGGCGAAGACCACCGGGAGGTCGGTGCCGAAGAGGCTGTCGTACTCGCGGTGGCTCATGCCGTGCGGGTGCTCGTGCTCGTCCTGCAGGCGCATCAGGTCGACCACGTTGACGACCCGGATGCGCAGGTCGGGCAGGTGCTCGCGCAGGATCGAGACCGCCGCGAGGGTCTCCAGCGTCGGGACGTCGCCGGCGCACCCCATGACCACGTCGGGCTCGCCCTCGTCGTTCGAGGCGAACTCCCAGATCCCGACGCCCCGGGCGCAGTGCAGGTCGGCTGCCGCGGCGTCGAGCCAGTCGAAGGAGGGCTGCTTGCCGCACACGACGACGTTGACGTACTGGCGGCTCTCGAGGCAGTGCTGCATGGTGGAGAGCAGGGTGTTGGCGTCCGGCGGCAGGTAGACCCGCACGATCTCGGCGCGCTTGTTGACCACGTGGTCGATGAAGCCCGGGTCCTGGTGGGAGAAGCCGTTGTGGTCCTGGCGCCACACGTGCGAGCTGAGCAGGTAGTTGAGGCTCGGCACCTGCGCGCGCCACGGGATCTCGCCGGTGGTCTTGAGCCACTTGGCGTGCTGGTTGAACATCGAGTCGACGAGGTGGATGAAGGCCTCGTAGCAGCTGAAGAGCGCGTGACGCCCGGTGAGCGTGTAGCCCTCCGCCCAGCCCTGGCAGGTGTGCTCCGACAGGAGCTCCACGACCCGACCGGAGCGGGCGAGATGCTGGTCGGTGTCGATGATGGTTCCGGCGAAGACCTTGTCGGTCGTCGCGTAGACGGGGTCGAGCCGGTTGGACGCCGTCTCGTCGGGCCCGAAGATGCGGAACGTCGTCGGGTTGTCGCGCACCACGTCGACGAGGTACTCGCCCAGCACCCGGGTCGGCTCGTGGATCGAGGACCCCGGCTCGGCCACCTCCACGGCGCGGGAGCGGAAGTCGGGCAGCCGCAGCGGCTGGGTGAGCAGGCCGCCGTTGGCCACCGGGTTGGCGCTCATCCGGCGCACGCCGGTGGGTGCCAGTGCCTGCAGGTCCGCGCGCAGGACGCCGTCCTCGAAGAGCTCCTCGGGCCGGTAGGACCGCAGCCACTCCTCGAGCTGGGCCCGGTGGGCGTCGTTCTCGCGGGTCTGCGCCAGCGGCACCTGGTGGGCGCGCCACGTGCCCTCCACGGGCAGCCCGTCGACCGTCCTCGGGCCGGTCCACCCCTTCGGGGTGACCATCAGGATCATCGGCCACGGCCGCCGTTCGACGTCGCCGTCCTCACGTGCGGCCCGCCAGATCTCGCTGATCGTGTCGTGGGCCCGGTCGAGGGCGGCCGCCATCTGGTGGTGGACGTCGTCGGGGTCGTCGCCCTCGACGGTCAGCACCTCGTGGCCGTAGCCGCGCAGGAGGCTCTCGAGCTCGGTGCGCGCGATGCGGGCGGGGATCGTCGGGTTGGCGATCTTGTAACCGTTGAGGTGCAGGATCGGCAGCACGGCGCCGTCGTGGACCGGGTCGACGAACTTGTTGGCGTGCCAGGACGCCGCGAGCGGGCCGGTCTCGAACTCGCCGTCCCCGACGACGGCGGCCACGAGCAGGTCCGGGTTGTCCATCGCGGCGCCGTAGGCGTGCGAGAGCACGTAGCCGAGCTCGCCGCCCTCGTGGATCGACCCCGGCGTCTCCGGGGCGACGTGGCTGGGGATCCCGCCGGGGAAGGAGAACTGGCGGAACAGCTCCTTCATCCCGTCCCGGTCGGGGCTGACACGCGGGTAGACCTCGGAGTAGGTGCCCTCGAGCCAGGTGTTGGCGACCATCGCGGGACCACCGTGGCCCGGACCGGCGAGATAGACCGCGTTGACGTCGCGCTCGCGGATCAGCCGGTTGAGGTGGGCGTAGACCAGGTTGAGGCCGGGGCTGGTGCCCCAGTGGCCGAGCAGGCGGGGCTTGACGTCCTCGGCGCGCAGCGGCCGGTCGAGCAGTGGGTTGTCGAGGAGGTAGATCTGGCCGACGGAGAGGTAGTTGGCGGCGCGCCACCAGGCATCGATGAGCCGGAGCTGGTCGTCGTCGAGCGGTGTGCGGGCGGCGGCGGGGTCGGGCACGGTGGGGCCTTCCGGTCGGCGGCGAGGCACTGACGCGTCCAGTCTGCCTCCGGATCGTGCGCGCCGGGAGGGAACCGCGGAGGTCCGCGGTCCCCTCCCGGCCGTGGTGGCGCGTACCCCGGGTCAGAAGTCCTCGTCGAAGCCGACGGCGCCGCTCACCCCCACCTGGTAGGCCGAGACCTTGCGCTCGAAGAAGTTCGACAGCTCCTGCACGTCCTGCAGCTCCATGAACGCCAGCGGGTTCCTCGAGCCGTAGATGACGGGCAGGTCGAGGCGCTCCATGCGCCGGTCGGCGACGTACTCGAGGTAGGTGCGCATGTCGGCGGGGGAGAGCCCGGCCACGCCACCGCCCAGCAGGTCCTCGGCGAACTGCGCCTCGGCGTCCACGCCGTCGACCATCATCTGGCGCACCTGCGCGGCCAGGTCGTCGTCGAACAGGTCCGGCTCCTCCTCGCGCACGGTGTCGACCACGTCGAAGGCGAACGCCATGTGCATCGACTCGTCGCGGAAGACCCAGTTGGTGCCCGAGGCGAGCCCGTTGAGGAGTCCGCGCGAGCGCAGGAAGTAGACGTAGGCGAAGGCGCCGTAGAAGAAGAGCCCCTCGATCACCGCGGCGAAGCAGATCAGGTTGAGCAGGAAGGTGCGGCGGTGCTCCTTGGTCTGCAGCTCGTCGAGGTCGAAGACCGAGTCGATCCACCGGAAGCAGAAGTCGGCCTTCGCCTTGATGGAGGGGATGTTGTCGACGGCGGCGAACGCCTCGTGCCGCTCGTCCTCGTCGGTGACGTAGGTGTCGAGCAGGGTCAGGTAGAACTGCACGTGCACGGCCTCCTCGAAGAGCTGGCGGCTCAGGTAGAGCCGGCCCTCGGGGGAGTTGATGTGCTGGTAGAGGTTGAGCACGAGGTTGTTGGCCACGATCGTGTCGCCGGTGGCGAAGAAGGCGACCAGGCGCGAGACCAGGTGGCGCTCGGCGTCGCTGAGGCGCTGGAGGTCCTTGAGGTCGGAGTGCAGGTCGACCTCCTCGACGGTCCAGGTGTTCTTGATGGCGTCGCGGTAGCGGTCGTAGAAGTGCGGGTAGCGCATCGGTCGCAGGGTGAGGTTCATCCCCGGGTCGAGGAGCATATTGGCGGTCCCCGGATCGGTCGTCGGGTGGGTCGTCGGGTCGGTCGTGGTGGTCACTGGCAGGCCTCGCAGCTCTCGGGGTTCTCGAGCGAGCAGGCCAGGGCCTCGTCGTCGCTCACGGTGGTCAGGACAGGTGCTTCGACGGCGCGCTCGATGGACGTCGTGGTCTGGGCGATGTGGGTCGCGGGGCGTGACCGCAGGTAGTAGGTCGTCTTCAGCCCCGCCTTCCAGGCGTGGAGGTACATCGACGACAGCTTCCCGATCGAGGGTCCGGCGATGAAGAGGTTGAGCGACTGGCTCTGGTCGATGAACGCCGACCGGTCGGCG
>JBFJKO010000263.1:0-5289 GCA_041634935.1 Nocardioides sp. | reverse complement strand
TGCGTCGATGTCGTTCGAGGAGGCCGCCTGCCTGCCCACCGCCTGGCTGACCGCCTACCGGATGCTCTTCACCCGCGGCGAGCTCAAGGCCGGCGACACCGTCCTGGTGCAGGGTGCCGGCGGTGGCGTGGCCACCGCGCTCATCATCCTCGCCCGCGCCGCCGGGTTGCGCGTCCTGGCGACCAGCCGCGACGAGCACAAGCGCGCCAAGGCACTCGAGATCGGCGCCCACGAGGTCTTCGAGTCCGGCGCGCGCCTGCCGTTCAAGGTCGATGCCGTGATGGAGACCGTCGGCCGCGCGACCTGGTCGCACTCGATCCGCGCCCTGCGGCCCGGCGGCAAGATCGTCATCTCGGGCACCACCTCCGGACCCACGCTGGACGACGCCGAGCTCACCCGGATCTTCTTCCTCCAGCTCAGCGTCATCGGCTCGACGATGGGCACGCGCGACGAGCTCGCCTCGCTGGTCACGATGCTCGACGCCACGGGCGCCCGACCGCTGATCGACCGGGCGATCCCGATGACCGACGCCCGCTCGGGCTTCGAGGCGATGGCGTCGGGCGACGTGTTCGGCAAGATCGTCTTCACGCGCTGAGGCCGCTGCGATGACGACGCACCTCATCACCGGCGCCGGGTCGGGCATCGGAGCGGTCCTGGCGCAGCGGTTGCTGGAGCGCGGCGACGAGCTCGTGCTCCTCGCGCGCTCGGACGAGCGCGCGGCCGAGCTGGCGACGTCCTTCGACGGGGCGCAGACGGTCGTCGCCGACCTCGCCGACCCCACCTCGGTCGAGGGCCTCGACCTGCCGGCGTCGCTGGACTCGGTCGTCCACGCGGCCGGGGTGGTCGACCTCGGCGCCGTCGCCGACCTCGGGGTCGCGTCGTGGCTCGAGCAGCTCACGGTCAACCTGGTCGCGCCCGCGGCGCTGACGAGGGTCGCGCTCCCGGCGCTGCGCGCCGCGCGCGGCACGGTCGTGCTCGTCAACTCCGGCGCCGGGCTCACCGCTCACCCGCAGTGGTCGGCGTACGCCGCCTCGAAGCACGGGCTGAAGGCTCTCGCCGACTCGCTGCGCGCCGAGGAGGCCGAGCACGGGGTGCGCGTCAGCACGGTCTACCCCGGCCGCACGGCCACCGCGATGCAGGAGAAGGTGCACGAGCAGGAGGGCAAGAGCTACGACGCCGCCGACTGGATCGACCCGGCGACCGTGGCCGAGGCGATCCTGCACGTGCTCGACCTGCCCCGCGACGCGACCGTCCCTGACTTCACCGTGAAACCAGTCCCGCGCTGACGGTCGGTCCCCCGGCTCGATACCCGGGCCTGCATTGACAGTGCCGGTCGCTCGGTGTCTGGTGAAGACCTCGTCCTCGTTCGAGGGCGAGTGAGGAGGGAGATCACATGAAAAAGACAATCTCAGCGGGGTGCCTGGCGGCAGCGATGGTCGTCGGTGCCCCGGCCGCAACAGCATTCGCAGGAAACAGTAAACACACAACCCCCGGTGTCCCCGAGACGTCGAACTGCGCGGGTCAGACCCTGGCCTACCTGGCCCAGGGCAACGGGATGACGGGCGAGACAGGCCTCGGCCACGTCGCGGCTGCGATGGGGCTGAGCGTCAAGGAGGGCATGGCTCTCGTGCGGGGGTACTGCGCCGGCGAGTGACCACGCACCACAGTCTTGGGAGGGCCGGGCGATTCGCCCGGCCTTTGTGCTGTCCTCCTCGGGTCCGAGCCAGGTTCAGGACTCCGAGCGCCAGTTGAGGGCGCCGATGAGCACCATTCGCAACTGGGTGCGGGCCGCGTCGCTGACCCGCTTCTCGGCGTCCGGTCGTCCTCCCGCGTCGGCCATCGCCTCGGCGGTGCCGACCATCGCGGTGACGATGAGGCTCGAGAGGACCTGGAGGTCCTCCGCACTCCAGTGATCGGTGCCGGGCAGGCGCGCGATGTCGGTGGCGAGCTCGCGCTCGCAGAGCTCGATCTCGTGACGGATCCGGGCCTTGACCGCCGGAGGGCCGGCCGTGCGTTCGCGCGCGATGAAGCGGAAGTGGCCGTGGTGGCCGTGCACGTGCTCCTCGAGGGTGTCGACCGATCGGTCGACGATCGCAGTGAAGGTCGGCACCGTGTCGTCGTTGCGGCGGATCGCGCGGAGCATGGCGCGCAGGGTCACGAACGACTCGTCGACGAGTGCGAGGCCGAGGTCCTCGACGGAGTCGAAGTGACGGTAGAACGCGGTCGGCACGATGCCGACCTCCTTGGCGACCTGGCGCAGCGAGAGCGCGACCATGCTGGAGTCCTCACACAGCGTGAGGGCGGCGTCGAGGATGGCGCGCCGGGTGCGCTCCTTCTTCTCGCTGCGGGTCTGCGTCTCGCTCATGGGTTCATCCTAGAGGGTGAACAGGTGTGCACAGGTGCTCGGCATCACGTCCACCGCCCTTGACCGGCACCCCCTGCTCTGGAGATAGTTTCGGTGAACGCATGTTCACCAATGTCTCTGGAGGTTCGATGAGCACCACTGCTTCCGTCATCGCCCGCGGGCCGCTCGGCCGGGTGGGGCAGGACCTCGTCCGCAGCCGCATCGTCGCCGCCCTCACCAGCCCCCATGGCGTCGACCGCTACCTCGAGCTGGTCAACCCGATGTGGGCCGCCGAGGAGGTGCGCGCCCGAGTGGTCGACGTACGCCGGGAGAACCCGCACTCCGCGGGCGCACCGGTCGCCACGATCACGCTCCAGCCCACCAGCACCTGGCGCGGGCACCGCGCCGGACAGTACGTGCAGGTCGGCGTCGACCTGCCCGGGTCGGCGAAGCGGATGACGCGCTGCTTCTCGATCTCCTCGGCTGCCTCGCAGCCCGGCGAGGAGATCACGCTGACCGTCCGGGCCCACGACGAGGGCCAGGTGTCGAAGTACCTCGTCGACCAGGCTCGACCCGGACAGATGGTCCACCTGAGCCAGGCCGAGGGGGAGTTCACCCTCGACGAGAGCCCGGCGACTCCGACCAACAACCACCACCTCTTCATCACCGGCGGTTCCGGGATCACCCCGGCGATGTCGATGGTGCGCACGCTCCTGCGCGACGGCTACGACGGCAGGGCCGGCCGCACGGTGACGTTCCTGCACTACGCGCGCTCGGCCGAGGACCAGATCTTCGCCGCTGAGCTGGCCGAGGTCGCGGAGCGCGACAACGACGTCACGGTGCACCTGCGCCACGGGGACCAGGTGTTCTCCGAGCCCGAGCTGCATCGGCTGGTGCCGCCGTTCCGTGACACCGACACCTGGGCCTGCGGACCTGCCGGCCTGATGATGCTCGTCGCCGCGGCGTACGACGGCTCCCCGCGCCTGCGGACCGAGTTCTTCAAGGCGCCGCGCGTCGAGGCCGGCAGCGCCGAGGGAGACGTGACCTTCGAGCGCTCCGGCAAGGAGGCCGCCAACACCGGCGCGACCCTCCTCGAGCAGGCCGAGGCGCTCGGGCTCAGGCCCGAGTTCGGCTGCCGGATGGGCATCTGCTTCTCCTGCACCTCCCGCAAGACCGGCGGCACCGTGCGCAACGTGCTCACCGGCGTCGAGTCCTCGCTGCCCGACGAGGACATCCAGCTCTGCGTGACCACCCCCGTCGGCGACTGCGCCGTCGACCTCTGACTTCCTGACCCTGCTGAGAGAGAAGGACGACCCACATGAGCATCGCCTACGAGAACGAGACCCTCGCCCCGGCCGGCCCCGACATCGATGTCGCGCAGGTCACCGAGCTGACCGCCGAGCAGCTCGACGCGTTCGGCGCCGAGATGGACGCCATCCGCCAACGCGTGATCGCCGACCTCGGCGAGGCCGACCGTGACTACATCCACAAGGTCGTCAAGGCTCAGCGCGGCTTCGAGGTCGCGGGTCGCGCGCTCTTCTACCTCCCGCCGGCCTGGCCGCTGGCCGTCGCCGCCCTGAGCGTGTCGAAGATCCTCGACAACATGGAGATCGGCCACAACGTCATGCACGGCCAGTACGACTGGATGGGCGAGCCCGGCCTGAGCTCGCGGATGTTCGACTGGGACAACGTGTGCCCCGGCGAGCAGTGGAAGTACAGCCACAACTACATCCACCACACCTTCACCAACATCCTCGGCAAGGACCGCGACATCGGCTACGGGATCCTGCGGATGGACGAGGACCAGAAGTGGCACCCCTACTACCTGGGCAACCCGGTCTACGCGTTCCTGCTGATGGTCTTCTTTGAGTGGGGCGTGGCGATGCACGACCTCGAGGTCGAGAACCTCGTCGCCGGCAAGCGCTCGATGGAGGACAACAAGGTCCTCTACCCCGGACTGATGAAGAAGATCCGCAAGCAGGCGCTCAAGGACTACGTGCTCTTCCCCGCCCTGACCGGCCCGCTCTTCCCGCTCACGTTCGTCGGCAACGCGACCGCCAACCTGGTCCGCAACGTGTGGGCGTTCAACATCATCTTCTGCGGGCACTTCCCGGCCGGGGTCGCGACCTTCTCGGAGGAGGAGTGCGAGAACGAGTCGCGCGGGCACTGGTACTACCGCCAGCTCCTCGGCTCGGCCAACATCACCGGCGGCAAGCTCCTCCACCTGATGTCGGGCAACCTCTCGCACCAGATCGAGCACCACCTCTTCCCCGACCTGCCGGCGCGTCGCTACCCCGAGATCGCCGAGGAGGTCCGGGAGATCTGCGAGCGCTACGGCATCGCCTACAACGCCGGCCCGCTCTCCAAGCAGCTCGCCAGCGTGGCCCGGAAGATCTGCCGCATGGCTCTGCCTCCCAAGCGCACGGCAGACTAGGCGCCATGAACTCATCCCCTGAGGCAAAGGGCCCCGACGAGCTGTCCAGGGCCGAGATCGGCAAGGACGCCATCCAGTCGACGGCCGAGGCGGCCGCCACGACGGTCGGTGAGGTCACCACCATCATCACCGGAGCCGTGAAGGACGTCGCCACGGCCATCGGTGGCTTCGCCACCGAGCTCTTCGAGATCCGCGAGGCGACCCGCAAGGCGCAGGCCGAGCACGACGCCGACGACTGAGGGCGTAGGCCCGACCGGAGGCTGAGCAGCGAGCGCAGCGAGCGTGACGAAGCCCGGTGAGGCACGCTGCGGTGGCTTCGTCGACGGCCTCGCCGGGGGCTCGGCCTGCTCAGCCTCCGCCGCGGCGCGCGGCCTGCTCGGCGTAGGCCCGACCGGAGGCTGAGCAGCGAGCGCAGCGAGCGTGACGAAGCCTGGTGAGGCACGCTGCGGTGGCTTCGTCGACGGCCTCGCCCGGGGGCTCGGCCTGCTCAGCCTCCGCCGCGGCGCGCGGC
>JBFJKO010000262.1:0-5292 GCA_041634935.1 Nocardioides sp. | reverse complement strand
TGCTCCTCCCAGAGCGCGAGCAGCGGCTCCAGCGAGTACGACGTGTCGTCGATGCCGGCCCACGGGTCGCCGTCGGCGACGCGCTCGGGCACCGAGAACAGGTGCAGCTCACCCGGGTCGCCCACCTCGGCGAGCTCCGCCCAGGTGAGCGGGGTGGAGACCGGGGCCCCGGCGATCGGGCGCAGCGAGTACGCCGAGGCGATGGTGCGGTCGCGGCAGTTCTGGTTGAAGTCGACGAAGACCCGCTCCCCCCGCTCCTCCTTCCACCACGCCGTCGTCACCTGCTCGTCGCGACGCTCGAGCTCGCGACCGAACCCGATCGCCGCGTGCCGCACCTCGGCGAACTCCCACCGCGGCTCGATGCGCACGTAGACGTGCACGCCCCGGTTGCCCGAGGTCTTGGCGAACCCGACCAGCCCGAGCTCACGCAGCAACTCGTCGGCCACCCGGGCGACCCGCACGGCGTCGGTGAAGGTCGTGCCAGGCTGGGGATCGAGGTCGATGCGCAGTTCGTCGGGGTGGTCGACGTCGTCGCGCCGCACCGGCCAGGGGTGGAAGGTGAGCGTGCCCATGTGGGCGCACCACACCGGCACCGCGATCTCGGTCGGGCAGATCTCGTCGGCGGGTCGCCCGCTGGGGAAGGTGATCCGCACCGTCTCGAGGTAGTCGGGCGCGCCCTTGGGCACCCGCTTCTGGTAGAACGCATCGGCGTTGCGGTCCTGCGGGCCGGTAGCCAGCTTCATGCCGGGCCGGACGCCCGAGGTCCACCGCTCGAGCGCGGTCGGCCGGTCACGCAACGCTCGCATCAGTCCGTCGTCGACGCTCGCGAAGTACTCGGCGACCATCAGCTTGGTCACCTCGGGCGTGCGGTCGGTCGCCTCGTAGATCACCCGGTCCGGGCTCGAGACGCGCACGCTGCGGTCGCCTGCCTGCACCTCGGCCGCGGGAGTCTTCGCCATGGTCGGAAACCTACTCGTGCCCGGGGACGACCGGGGCGTAGGTTGATCCGCCGTGAGCACCGACGTCCCGCCCGGCCTGACCTTCCGCAGCCTCGACCCCTCCGCCGTCACGACCGACGGCGACCGCGACCTGGTGCACGGGTGGGGCGAGGCCCTCGCCCGTGGCTTCCACGAGGGTCGCCCCACCGACGAGCACCGCGCGGTGTGGCTCGAGGGTGCGCGCGCCGACGGCGTCCGGCTCCAGGGCTTCTGGCCCGACGAGACCGCCGTCGCCTCGCCGTCCCTGCCCGTCGCCACCTTCGCGAGCTGGGCGGGCGGCGACCTCAACGTCGGTGACGGGCGCACGCTGCCGCTCCACATGATCACCGACGTCACCGTCAGCCCCTCCCACCGGCGCCGGGGCCTGCTCCGCTCCCTCATGCAGCGCGACCTCGTCGCAGCGGCCGAGCAGGGCCACGCCCTGGCCGGGCTGACCGTCACCGAGGGCGGCATCTACGGTCGGTTCGGCTTCGGACCGTCCACCCGGCTCCGCTCGGTCGAGGTCGACGTCACGTCGCGCTTCTCCCTGCGGGGCTTCGACGACCCCGGCTCCCTGGAGATCGTCGAGCCGACCGAGGTCTGGGCGTCGTTGACGGCGATCCATGCCGCACGGGTGCAGCGCACGCGCGGAGCGCTCGCCTGGCCGTCGTTCTACGAGCCCTTCGTGACCGGCCGCTTCGACTGGGAGCAGGGAGCCCCGGACCGCAAGGTGCGGTTCGTGCTCCACCTCGACGCCCACGGCCGTCCCGACGGCTTCGCCTCGTGGACCCACAAGGGCACGCAGGACGGTCGCCGCACGGTCGACCTCGGTGACGTCACCGCTGCCACCCCGGCGGGCTACCTCGCGCTGTGGGAGTTCCTCGCCGGCATCGACCTCACCGAGCGCGTGAGGTGGCACCGTGCCCCGCTGGTCGATCCCCTGGAGTGGGCGCTCGTCGACCCGCGCTGCGTCACGACCACCAAGGTGGACGACCTGCTCTGGCTGCGCGTGCTCGACGCCGTCGCGGCGCTCGAGGCACGCCCCTGGTACGCCGACGACACGCTCGTCCTGGGCATCGACGACCCGCTCGGGCTCGTCGACGGCGCCTGGCAGGTCGCGGCCGCCGGCGGCCGAGCCACCGTCTCCCGCGTCGAGGCCGACGCCGACGTCACCCTCACCGCCGAGACGCTCGGGGCCCTCTACCTCGGCGGGGTCGACGCTGCGACCCTGCGCGCGGCGGGGCGGCTGGGTGGTACCGACGAGGCCGTTGCCCGATGGGGCGCCCTGGCCGACGGCGGCCCGGCGCCGTACTGCACGACGGGGTTCTGAGGCTCTCGGGCGTGCCTCCGGCCGCGCTGCTCGCTACGTCGATCAGAGCAGCGAGTTGGGTTGAAACGTCGGGCGCCGGTCCTCGTCGTCCTTGGCAGGACGGACGAACTCGAACCCACCGGTCGTCACGACCTGCCACGACGGATCGAGCTCGTGCCGTACGCCATCCGCGCAGGTCGCGTGCAGGGGCGGAGCGTGGAAGGCGTTCCGGCCCACCTCGAGTGCGCTGCCGACGAACGCGATCGGCCTCCCGAGCGACTGACCGCAGGCGCCACACACCCGCGCCAGCGCGCACTGGGTCACCCTCGCCCTCACCAGCTCGCCGTCGCTCCAGGCGAAGAGCCTCACGAGGCCGAGCGGGACCAGCCGCCGAGCTCGAGACGACGGTCGTGCATCTCGTCGTCGCGGCGTCGGCCGTGCTCGACGGTGACGTCCTTGCCGGTGGGCGGCTTGTCGTCCGAGGTCATCTTGTTGGGCAGCGACAGCTTGTGGATCACCCGCAGCACCTGGCCGTACTGCCGGTGCAGGGGCCCGGTCGTGTACGGGATGTCGTACTTGTCGCACAGCGCCCGGACGCGCTCGGAGATCTCGGCGTACCGGTTGCTCGGCAGGTCGGGGAAGAGGTGGTGCTCGATCTGGTAGCCGAGGTTGCCGCTCATCACGTGCAGCAGCTTGCCGCCCTCGAAGTTGGCCGTCCCGAGGATCTGGCGCAGGTACCACTCGGAGCGGGTCTCGTCCTCGAGCTCGTCCTCGGTGAAGTGCAACGCCCCGTCGGGGAAGTGCCCGCAGAAGATGATCAGGTAGGACCACACGTTGCGCATGAAGTTGGCGCTGGCGTTGGCCTTGAGGGTCGACTTCCACTGCTTGCCCGAGAGCGCCGGGTAGAGCACGTAGTCCTTGAGGATCTGGTTGCGACCCTTCTTCGCGATCTGCTTGAGCTGCCGCTTCATCTCCTTGGGGTCCTTCTTGCCCTTGCGGATCGCCTCGAGGTCGAGGTCGTGCAGGGCGACTCCCCACTGGAACAGGCCGGCGAGCAGGGCGTTGTAGACCGGCTGACCGAGGTTGTGCGGGTGCCACCGCTGCTCGCGAGCCATGCGGAGCACGCCGTACCCGATGTCGTTGTCGTAGCCCAGGACGTTGGTGAACTGGTGGTGGATGTAGTTGTGGCTGTGCTTCCACTGCTCCGCCGGCTGGCCGGTGTCCCACTCCCAGGTGGAGGAGTGGATCTCGGGATCGTTCATCCAGTCCCACTGGCCGTGCATGACGTTGTGCCCGATCTCCATGTTCTCGAGGATCTTGGCCAGGCCGAGGGAGACGGCGCTGGCCGCCAGCACCGGGCCGCGGACCTTCTTGTCCATCGGCGAGCTCACGATCATCCCGATCCGGGCCACGGCCGCCATCCAGCGCTGGACGGTGATCACACGGTTGATGTACGCCGCGTCGGCGTCGCCGCGCGACTCCTCGATCTCGGCCCGGATCGCGTCGAGCTCGGCTCCGATCTGCTCGACCTCCTCGGGTGTGAGGTGGCAGTACTCCTTGACGTCGGCAATGGCCATCAGTCGGTCCTTCCTTCGCGGATCACGGTGCTCAGATGTTCAGGACGCAGGTGCCGACCGGGACGGTCACGCACGTCTGCACCTGTTCGTTGGGTTGGTCGAAGTCGGTGCCGTTGCGCAGGTCGCGCACGGTGCCGCTGATCTTGGTGACGGTGCAGGTGTGGCAGATGCCCACCCGGCAGCCGTAGGGCATGCCGACGCCGGCCTGCTCCCCCGCCTCGAGCACGGTCGTGGCCCCGTCGACCTCGACCTGCTTGCCGGAGTTCTGGAACGAGATCGACCCGCCCTCCCCTCCGTCACCGGCGAGGTCGAGGGAGAAACGCTCGAGGTGGAGTCGGTCGGCCAGGTCGGCCTGTTCCCAGTGCGCCTCGACGGCATCCAGCATCGGAGCCGGGCCGCAGGCCCACACCTCACGCGTGCGCCAGTCGGGCACCAGCTCGTCGAGACCGGCCGTGAGGTCGAAGATGCCTTCGGTGTCGGTGTGCCGCTCGTGCACCGTCAGGCTCGGGTGCTTGTCGTGGAGCGCGCGCAGCTCGTCGCGGAAGATCATCCGCTCCGGGGTCGTCGAGGAGTAGTGCAGGACGACGTCGCCCATCGTGCCGCGGCGATCGAGCGTGCGCAGCATCGACATGACCGGGGTGATGCCGCTGCCTCCGACCAGGAACAGCGACCGCTCAGGGGGCGGGTCCGGCAGCACGAAGTCACCGGTCGGGGTCGCCAGCCGCACGATCGTGCCGGGCTCGAGGCCGTTGACGAGGTGGTCGGAGAGGAAGCCCTCGGGCATCGCGCGCACCGTGATCGACAGGGTGCGCCCGCTGCGCACCGGTGGCGAGCTCACCGAGTAGGAGCGCCAGTGGTACTTGCCCCCGACCTGCACCCCGATGCCGACGTACTGCCCGGGTCGGTGGTCGTAGCGCCAGCCCCAGCCGGGTCGGATCACCAGGGTCGCGGCGTCGTCGGTCTCCCGGACCACCTTCTCGACGCGTCCCCGCAGCTCGCGCGAGCTCCACAGCGGGTTGAGGAGGGTCAGGTAGTCGTCGGGCAGCAGCGGCGTCGTGAGCTTGTCGGCTGCCTTCCGGACGCCCTCCCAGGAGAGCCGGGAGCGGTGCTCCGGTGTGGTGCTCGTCATGGATCAAGTGAACAGTTGTCTACTGAATTTCGTCAATGGTCCGCGGGGGTGATGCGGACTACTCTCGCGCGTGTGCCCCTCTTCCGCCGTCGCTCCCTCGCCCGCTGGGCCTCCGCACGTAGGCTCGAGGGCATGGCGTACGACGTGGAGAAGACCGATGAGCAGTGGCGGGCGGAGCTCTCGCCCGAGGAGTACCAGGTGCTGCGCAAGGCCGGCACCGAGCGAGCCTTCGTGGGCAAGCTGACCGACGCGGAGACCAAGGGCGTCTACAAGTGCAAGGCCTGCCAGGCCACGCTCTTC
>JBFJKO010000261.1:0-5297 GCA_041634935.1 Nocardioides sp. | reverse complement strand
GTGGAGCTGGTCGTGCGGGGTCGAGCTCAGTGCTCGTCCGCCAGAGCGCCCTGGATGTACATGGCGTTCAGGAGGACGAAGACGTAGGCCTGGAGGAACTGGATCAGCAGCTCCAGGAAGGAGATCACGATGAACAGCAGCCAGGCCAGGACACCGACCGGCGCGTAGGCCAGCGGCTGCTCGAGGATCAGGTACTCGCCACCGAGGGCGAAGAGGATGAGGAGCAGATGGCCGGCGAACATGTTCGCGAACAGACGCAGGGCCAGCGTGACCGGCCGCACGATGATGTTCGACATGAACTCGAGCGGGATGAGCAGCAGCAGGATGGGACCACCCACACCGGCGGGCACCGACTGCAGCTTGAAGTAGCCGACGAAGCCGTGCTTGTTGATGCCGACGATGTTGTAGATCAGCCAACTCATGATGGCCAGCGAGTAGACCATTCCCGAGCGCGAGAACGTCGGGAACTGGATGAACGGGATCGAGCCCATCAGGTTGTTGAAGAGCACGAAGAAGAACAGCGCGAAGAGGTACGGCGTGTAGCGCTGGAAGTCCTGGCTGCCGATGATGTCGCGGCCCATGGAGTTGCGCACGAAGCCGTAGGCCTCCTCGCCGACGTACTGCAGGCGACCGGGCACCATGGCGCGCTTGCGCGAGGCGAGGTAGAAGAACGCGAAGACCAGGATGCCGGCGATGACGATCTGCACCATCGGCTTGGTGATGCCGGCCATCTGGGCCTGGCCGAGGAACTCGAACGTGCCGCTGCCCGTGCCGGGGATCGCCGGGTAGTCGAAGTCCGCCGGACCGGGCGGCTCGAAGGTCTCGGTCTCGCCGAGGAAGATGAGGCTGCTCACCGTGTCTCCTGTGTCTGCACTACCGCTGGGGTTCGGTGGGATGGCTGGGACTGTCTGTGGACGTGCTGCTCTGCGGGGCTGACCCGGTGTCGGGCGGCGCCTTGAAGCGGGCCCAGGTCATGTAGAGGCCGAGTACTGCACCGAACATGATCCCGATCGCCACCATGAAGCCGGTGCCCCACCAGCGATCGAGGCCGAAGCCGATGAGGCCGTACAGCAGGACGCCGGCCACGACGTAGCCGAAGGCGCTCCAGGGATCGCCTCGCGGTGTGTCGTGGTCCTCGGTCATTGCGCCCCGGACAATAGCAGTGAGCGGAGGTCATCGCGCACCCCCCTCCGCCCCGGGCGCGACGCGGCCGTCAGCCTGCGTCGTGGCCTCCGGAGCGGGGAGGTCGTAGACCGGGATGCGCACGCGCGTGGCGAGCAGCACCTGGGCCGCGGTCCAGATCAGGGCACCGGTGATGACGGCCGCGGCCAGCCACCCGGCGGTGAGGTTGTCGTCCGCCCAGGCGGTGTCGCTGAGCGGGATCAGCACGGCCGCGAGGAGCACCATCTGGAGGGTGTAGGTCATCAGCGCGACCATCAGTGAGGCGCCCGGCAGGAGGTCGGCCACGACGGTCACCACGAGGGCGCCGCTGAAGAGCACGCCCACCACGACGGCCGTGCCGACGAGCCCTGCGAGGAGCCCGCTGCGACCGTCGACGAGGAGACCGGCAGCCGAGATCGCCAGTCCGGCCGCCAGGGCGGCGAGGCTCGATCGGACCAGGGTGCTCACGCCGGTACGGCGGGCGTCCTGCCTGGTCTCGGTCGTCATCGTCGGCGGCCGTTCTGGTCGGGGGCTAGCTGGCGTTCTGAGGTCGTGCACAGGTGCTCAAGGTGCTCGGAGCGCCCGCCGCGAGCCCTTCTCGAGCGACCCTGCGAGCGCTCGTGAAAGTTATCACAAGGTCTGCGGGGGCTCGCCATCGCCCACCTGGAGCACCCCGGGGAAGTCCGTCACGGGGTGTCCGGGGCGGTGGAGCACGGGCAGCACGAAGGTGAGCAGGACGGCCAGGGTGAAGCCGCCGGAGACCGCGAACCAGACCGGCGGGCCGGTGTAGAGGCTCGCCAGGACGGTCGAGAAGGCGATCACGCCCGCCCAGACCCACATGATCACCACGGCGCGACGGTGGGAGTGCCCGATCTCGAGCAGCCGGTGGTGCAGGTGCTGCTTGTCGGGGGCGAAGGGTGAGCGGCCGGCCCGGGTGCGGCGCACGACGGCGAGCACGAGGTCCATCAGCGGCACGATGAGGATGAGGATGGGCAGCGCGACGGGCAGCAGCATCGGGAGCCAGCTGGCGCGGGCGCCGTCGGCTCCCAGGGCGATGTCCTCGCTGGAGAACTGGGTGGTGACCGTGATCGCGGTCGCGGAGAGCACGAGCCCGATCAGCATCGAGCCGCTGTCGCCCATGAAGAGGCGGGCGGGGTGGAAGTTGTGGATCAGGAAGCCGATGCAGGCGCCGGCGAGCGCGGCGCTCAGCAGCGCGCCGGTGGTGGCCCGGTCGACGTCGTTGATGCGCGTGAGCTCGTAGCAGTAGACGAAGAAGGCGAGGGCGCTGATGCCCACGACCCCGGCGGCGAGGCCGTCGAGGCCGTCGACGAAGTTCACCGCGTTGACCGTCGCCACGACGATCAGGGCCGTGAGCAGCGCGCCCTGCGCGGGGTCGAGGGAGAACTGCTCGTCGTTGGGCGCGAAGAAGAAGCGGAACTGGATGCCGTTGTAGATCAGCAGCCCCACCGCGATGACCTGGCCGCCGAACTTCGTGAGCGCGTCGAGGTCGAAGATGTCGTCGAGCACGCCCACCCCGCACACGAGGGCACCGGCGATGAGCACGGCCTCGGCATCGGGGAAGGTGAACGCGTTGCTGGTCGACAGGAACGGGAGCTCCTTGGCCACGAGGTAGGCCGCGACGAGCCCCCCGAGCATCGCCAGGCCGCCCAGGTAGGGAATGGGCTCGGCGTGCACGTCGCGATCGCGCACGGCGGCCACGGCGCCCGTGCGCAACGCGATCTCGCGCGCCACCACCGTGAGCAGGTAGGTCACCGAGGCGGCGACCAGGAAGACGACGAGGTACTCGCGCACGCGGGCCTCTCAGGTCTCGTCGGAGGCGGACTCGTCGGTCAGCGTCGCGCCGAGCGGCTCGAGGACGTCGTTGAGGGTGTCGAGCGAGAGTGCGCCCACGCGGAGCACCCGGCCCTGGCCGCTGGTGGCGTCGATGATCGTCGAGGCCTCTCCCCCGCGCGACTCGCCGGCGTCGACGATCACCGCGACGAGGTCGCCGAGCATCTGCTCGGCCTGGTCGGCGTCGGTGGCGGCCGGCAGTCCGGTGGCGTTGGCCGAGCTGACCGCCAGCGGGCCGGTGCGCGCGAGGATCTCGAGCGCGATCTCGTCGTCGGGCATCCGCAGCGCCACCGTGCCGCGCGCGTCACCGAGGTCCCACTGCAGGGAGCCCTGCTGGCGGCAGACCAGGGTGAGGGGCCCCGGCCAGAAGGCCTCGACCAAGGCGCGGGCGAATGCGGGGACGTCGGCCGCGAGCGCGTCGAGGGTCGCGGCGTTGCTGATCAGCACGGGCGGCGGCATGCTGCGGCCGCGTCCCTTGGCGTGCAGCAGGTCGGCGACGGCATCGGCGTCGAAGGCGTCGGCAGCGATGCCGTAGACGGTGTCGGTCGGCAGGACGACGAGGTCCCCACCCTGGAGAGCCGTGGTGGCGGCCTCGATGGCCTGCTCCCGCTCCTCGGGGTCGTCGGTGCGGTAGCGCTCGGAGGTCACCGGAGCATCATCGCAGCCGCGCGGTCACGAAACGCGCACGCCCCGCGAGGTCGTCGTGGTCCTCGACCTCGCGCCAGTCCCCGGTGCGCACGAAGACCTCGGGTGCCGAGACGCCCTGCACGTCGGCGTGCTCGGCCCCCAGCACTCCCCCGCGTCGCAGCAGGCGCCGGGCGACCCGCTCGAGCACGCGGAACGCGTCGAGCCCGTCGTCACCGGAGAAGAGCGCCAGGTGGGGATCGTGGTCGCGGGCCTCCGGCGCCACCGACTCCCAGGCCTCCAGCGGGATGTACGGCGGGTTGCACACCACGACGTCGACCGTGCCGTCGAGGTCGTCGAACGCGTCGGCCATCGAGCCCTGCCGCAGGTCGACCCCGGTGCCGGCGAGGTTGCGCTCGGCCCACCCGAAGGCCGCCTCGTCGAGCTCGACGGCGTGCACCCGGGCGTGGGGCACCTCGTCGGCGAGCGCGCGGGCGATGGCGCCCGAGCCCGTGCACAGGTCGACCACCACCGGGGCCTCGAGGGCGTGCGCCTGCTCGATCGCCCACCCGGCCAGCAGCTCGGTCTCGGGGCGCGGGACGAAGACGCCCGGACCCACGGCGAGCTCGACGTGGCGGAACCCGGCCACCCCCGTGAGGTGCTGCAGGGGCTCCCGGGCAGCGCGGCGCCTCACCAGGGCGTCGAAGCGCTCGGCGACGGCAGCGTCCACCTCGTCGACCAGGACCAGCCGCGCTCGCTCCACCCCGAGCGCGTGGGCCAACAGCTCGTCGGCGTCGTACGCCGGGCTCGCGACGCCGGCCGCGGCCAGGGCGTCCTGCGCGCTGCGGAGCAGGGTCCGTCGCCGGTGGGCCACCGGCTCAGTCCTCGAGCGCGGCGAGCTGGGCGGCGAGGTCGGCCTCGAGGCAGGAATCGATGACCGGCTGGAGGTCGCCGTCGAGCACCTGGTCGAGGTTGTAGGACTTGTAGCCGGTGCGGTGGTCGGAGATCCGGTTCTCGGGGAAGTTGTAGGTGCGGATCCGCTCGGAACGGTCGACCGTGCGGACCTGGCTTCGTCGCACCTCGCTGGCCTCCGCGTCGGCGGCCTCCTGGGCCGCGGCCAGGATCCGGGCGCGCAGGATCCGCATCGCCTGCTCCTTGTTCTGCAGCTGACTCTTCTCGTTCTGGCAGCTGGCGACGATGCCGGTCGGCACGTGGGTGATGCGCACCGCGGAGTCGGTGGTGTTGACGCTCTGCCCGCCCGGCCCGCTGCTGCGGTAGACGTCGATGCGCAGGTCGTTGTCGTCGATCGACACCTCGAGCTGCTCGGCCTCCGGCACCACGAGGACGCCGGCGGCGCTGGTGTGCACGCGACCCTGCGACTCGGTGACGGGCACGCGCTGCACCCGGTGCACGCCGCCCTCGAACTTCAGCACGCCGTACGGCGCCGACCCGGGCTCTCCCCCGGCGCCGCGGGCCTTGACGGCCGCCGTGACCGACTTGAAGCCGCCGAGGTCGGACTCGGTCGCGTCGAGGACCTCCACCGACCAGCCCTTGCGCTCGGCGTAGCGGGTGTACATGCGCAGCAGGTCGCCGGCGAAGAGCGCCGACTCCTCGCCGCCCTCGCCCGACTTGACCTCGATCAGGGCGTCCTTGTGGTCCGC
>JBFJKO010000260.1:0-5371 GCA_041634935.1 Nocardioides sp. | reverse complement strand
TCGCACTCCGACTGGTCCGACGGTGGCTCCCCGATCGAGGAGATGGCGATGACCGCGATCGAGCACGGTCACGACTACCTCGTGCTGACCGACCACTCCCCGCGGCTCAAGATCGCCCGCGGGCTGTCGGCCGAGCGCCTCACCCGCCAGCTCGGGGTCGTCGACGCCGTCAACGAGCATCTCTCCGGCGACTTCACGCTGCTCAAGGGCATCGAGGTCGACATCCTCGACGACGGCTCGCTCGACCAGGACGACGAGCTGCTCGGTCGCCTCGACGTCCGAGTGGCCAGCGTGCACTCCAAGCTCGCCATGGACGCCGACGCGATGACGCGCCGGATGGTCAACGCGGTGCGCAACCGCCGTACCAACGTCCTGGGCCACTGCACCGGACGCCTGGTGACCGGCAACCGCGGCACCCGGGCCCAGTCGTCGTTCGACGCGAAGGCCGTCTTCGAGGCGTGCGCCGAGCACGACGTCGCCGTCGAGATCAACGCCCGGCCCGAGCGCCGCGACCCGCCGTCCGACCTGCTCGCGCTGGCCCGCGACGCCGGGTGCGTGTTCTCGATCGACTCCGACGCCCACGCTCCCGGCCAGCTCGACCTCCTCGTGCTCGGTTGCGAGCGGGCCGAGGAGGCCGGGATCGAGCCGGCACGGGTCGTCAACACGTGGCCCCGCGAGCGCCTGCTGGAGTGGGCGCGCAAGTAGCGTGTCAGTCATGTCAGCGCCCGAGGTCGAGGTACGCCGCTCCAAGCGGCGACGCCGTACGGTCTCGGCCTACCGCGAGGACGAGCGGATCGTCGTCCTGCTCCCGGCATCGTTCACCGCCGCCGAGGAGTCGGAGTGGGTCGCCACGATGATCCGCCGGATCGAGAAGTCCGAGCAGCACCCGGTGCTGACCGACGCCGACCTCCTCGCCCGCGCGCTGCGGCTCAGCGACGAGTACCTCGGCGGCCTCGCCACGCCCGAGTCGGTGCGCTGGGTCTCCAACCAGCGCTCGCGCTGGGGCTCGTGCACGCCCAGCGACCGCACGATCCGGCTCTCCGAGCGGCTGCAGACGATGCCGGTGTGGGTGCTCGACTACGTGATCGTGCACGAGCTGTCGCACCTGCTCGAGCCCGGTCACGACGAGAGCTTTTGGGCCTGGGTCGACCGCTACCCCAAGTCGCGCAAGGCGCAGGGCTACCTGCTGGGCTGGTCCGAGGGCGCGAAGGTGATCCCACCGTCGGAGTTCGCCGACTGACTCCTGCGCTCGCGGGCCAGGCGCACCAGGTCGACGAGGTCGGGGTCCGGGTCGGGCAGGGCGTCGGCGGGCCACCAGCGCACGTCGAGCGACTCCTCGCTCACGGTCGGCACCGACCCCGGCGGGGCGATCGCGAGGAACCGGACGTCGAGGTGGTGCACGACGCTGCGGCCCTCCGGCGTCGCGGCCCCGGCGCCCGCTGCGGGGTCACGACAGAACGGGACGGCGTGCTCGCTGAGCTGCACCGGTTCGGGGTCGAGGTGGAGCCCGGGGACGCCGGACTCCTCGCGCGCCTCGCGGCTCGCTGCGTCGCGGAGCAGGTGGTCGCCCGGCTCGCAGTGGCCGCCGAGCTGGAACCAGCGCTCGGCCTTCGCGTGCAGGGTCAGCAGGACGTGCTCACCGTCGTGGCTGAGCACGAGCGTGCTGGCGGTCAGGTGGTCGGGGCGACAGCTGCGGCTGAGCCCGTCGGGGTGCGCCTCGAGGTGCGCGACGTAGCGCCGCCGCACGCGCTCCTGCTCGGCGTCGGGAGCCGACCAGGAACGCAGCCCGGCCAGGGCGTCGCGGTGGAGCCCCGTCACTCCTCCGGTCGCTCGTCGGCTCGCTCGTCGGGCTGGTCACCGTCGAGCAGCTTGCGCAGCTCGGCGTCGAAGTCGGCGTCGTCGAGGCCGGTCGGGGCGGTGGCGCCCTCGCGGAAGCCCAGCGGGTCGTCGAGGTCGGCCGAGGTCGGCAACAGGTCGGGGTGGGTCCACACGCCGTCGCGGGCCTCGGCGCCCTGGCGGGTGCGCAGCGAGCCCCACAGGGTGGAGGCGTCGCGCAGGCGCCGCGGGCGCAGCTCGAGGCCGACGAGGGCGGAGAAGGTCTGCTCGGCGGGCCCGCCGGCCGCGCGGCGGCGGCGCACGAGCTCCTGGAGCTTGGTGGCGGCAGGCATCCGCTCGGCGGTCGCCTGGCCGACGACCTCGTCGACCCAGCCCTCCACGAGGGCCAAGGCGATCTCGAGGCGCTCGAGCGCGGCCGCCTGGGCAGGCGAGCGAGGCAGGTCGAAGAGCCCGCCCTCGAGCAGCTGCTGCACCGACTCGGGGTTGCTGGGGTCGACGCCGCGCAGCTGCTCCTCCATGCGCTGCTGGAGCGCCTCGGCGTTGATCTCGACGCCGCGGGCGTAGTCGGTGACGGCGCCGACGAGGTGCTCGCGCAGCCAGGGCGCGTGGGCGAAGAGGCGCTGGTGGGCGGCCTCGCGCAGGGCGAGGTAGAGGCGGACGTCGTCCTCGGACACGTCGAGCCCGTCGGCGAACGCGGCCACGTTGGCCGGCACCAGGGCGACCTTGCCGGACGCGCTGAGCGGGATGCCGATGTCGGCGGCGCCGAGCACCTCACCGGCCAGGGCTCCGAGGCCGGAGCCGACCTGGGTGGCGAGCATGGCGCCGACGGCCTTGCCGACGATGCCGAGGATCGGTCCGGCAGCCGCCTGCGCCTCGGCCGGCAGCGCGTCGCCGATGCCTTTCACCGACTGCTGGGCCACCGGCTCGACGAGCACCTTCCACGCGTCGAGGGTGTGCACGATCCACTCGGCGCGGCTCCAGGCCGCGGTGGAGGAGACGCCGGAGGGGAAGTCGGTGACCTCGTCGAGCCAGTGGTCGGCCAGCCGGACGGCGTCGGCGACGGCGTCGGACTCGCGCGCGCTCGGCGCCGGGTCGGGCGTGGCGGCCACGCTCTTGCGGGCCAGGTCGAGGGCGACCTCCCAGTTGAGGGGGCCGTCGTAGGGCTGCATCAACGACTGAAGCTGGCCGAAGAGGGCGCTGAGGTCGGGCATCTGGCCGCCCGCCCCTCCGGCTCCACCCATGCCACCGAACATGCCCGCCAGGGCGTTGAGGTCGAACCCGCCGGGGCCTCCCATGGCACCGCCCAGGCCACCGGCACCGCCGGAGAAGAACTGCTCGAAGGGCGTGCCCTTGAACGGGTTGGAGTCGTCCCCGGACGCGTCGTCGGGGCCGTTGTGGGGGTCGTTGCTCATGGCTCCACGGTACGCCGTTCGGCCAACGCCCGTCCGCCCTGCTCGGCGCCGGTAGGGTCGCTGACGTGACCAGCGACACCGCCGTCCGTCTCGTCGAGATCCGCGAGACCGCCCTCGACGTGGCCGAGGTGCTCGACAGCCTCGACGAGGCCGCCGACGGGGGAGTGACCCTCTTCGTGGGTCGGGTCCGCGACCACGACGGCGGCCGCGGCGTCGACGGCCTCGACTACTCCGCCCACCCCAGCGCCCTCGACCGGCTGCGCGAGGTCTGCGAGCTCGTCGCCGGCCGCCACGACGTGCACGGCGTCTCGGCCGTCCACCGCACCGGCCACCTCGACATCGGCGACATCGCGGTCATCATCGGCACCGCCTCGGCCCACCGCGGCGTCGCCTTCGACGCCAGCCGCGACCTGATCGACACCCTCAAGGACCAGGTCCCGATCTGGAAGCACCAGGTCTTCACCGACGGCACCGACGAGTGGGTCGGCACCCCCTAGCGACCGCGGCGGTGACAGCCCCGCCCACCGCACCCACCGGGGGGTGGTCGTCGAGTAGACGGCGCAGCGAAGCAAGCCGACGTATCGAGACGCCGCGAGGTGCGCGCCCACCGCACCCACACCCACCGCACCCACGCCCGGCGTGCCGACCACGAACCCCGGCCACCCCGGCCTACCCTCGCCCCATGGTCCTGCTCTGGCTGCTGCCTCCCGTCCTGGTGACCCTGGTCGCCATGGCCTGGGTCGCGTGGCGGGGCCGCAGCGAGCGCGCCGAGGTCGACCGTGACGAGGCCGTACGCCGCCTGGGCGCCGCGTTGGAGGGCCGCACGGCCTCCTCGGACGCTCGGCGACCGTGGGCTCGACCTCGCGAGACGCCCGGCTACGCAGCGCCTCCTCGTCCGCAGCAGCGCAGCAGCGGCGTCGCCGTACGACGTCCCGCGGCGGCCCCCGCAGCAGCCCCCGTGCAGGACCAGCGCACGAGCACGGCCCCCGACGCCGTCCGGGAGCAAGCCTGAGGCAGGCGCTCTTGGCCGCGAATGAGAGGGTTGCGGCATGAACCAGCGCCTCATCGCCGCGGTGATAGCCGTGCCCGCGGTGCTCGCGCTCATCGCGCTGACGATCTTCGAGGGCCTGCCGTTCGCCACGTTCGCCCCCGGCGGCACGATCGACGTGCTCGGCTCCGACGACAACGACGCCGAGGTGGTGCAGGTCGACGGTCGCGAGACCTACGACGACGAGGGTCAGCTGCGGATGACCACGGTGCGTGTCTCACCGGCCGGGGACCCGCCGCAGACGGCGTACCTCTCGCTCGGCGAGCTGATGGCGACCTGGTTCGACGACGACGACGCCGTCTACCCCTACTCGTCGGTGCACCAGGAGGGCGAGACGGCCGAGAGCAGCCGTGAGCAGGGCGCCGTGCAGATGGCGACCTCTCAGGACGACGCCGTCTACGTCGCGCTCACCGAGGACGGCATTGACGTGCCGCAGGTGCTGCAGGTGGCGGCGGTCACCGAGGGCGGCGGCTCCGAGGGCGTGCTCAAGGTGGGTGACTTCCTGCGCAGCATCAACGGCGTGGAGGTCGCCGACGACGTGGCACTGCGCGAGGAGGTCCAGCGCGCCGAGCCCGGGGAGCCGATCAGCATCGGCATCGAGCGGGCCGGCAAGGCCCGCACCCTCGACGTGATGCCCGTCCAGGAGACGATCGAGGGCAAGGAACGGCTGCTGATCGGCGTGACGCCGGGCTACGACTACGACTTCCCGTTCGAGGTGAAGATCAACATCTCCGACAACATCGGGGGTCCCAGCGCGGGGCTGATCTTCTCGCTGGCCGTCTACGACACCATCACCCCCGGTTCGCTGACCGGCGGCGCCCGCGTCGCCGGCACCGGCGAGATCGCCCCCGACGGCACCGTCGGACCCATCGGCGGCATCCAGCAGAAGATCGCCGGGGCCCGTGCCGAGGGCACCGACCTCTTCCTGGTGCCGGAGGGCAACTGCGCCGATGCGCTCGGGGCCGAGAACGGTGACATGACCCTGGTGCGGGCCTCGACGATGCACGAGGTGCGCCTCGCGCTCGAGGCGTACGCCGCCGACCCGACGACCGACCTTCCCTCCTGCGAGGACGTG
>JBFJKO010000259.1:0-5389 GCA_041634935.1 Nocardioides sp. | reverse complement strand
GCGCAGCGAGCCACCGGTATATCGAGACGCCACCGAAACGCAACCGACCGCACCGAGCAGCTCGGTGCGGTCAGTCGACGTGCGGTCCATCTCGATACGCCCGGCAGGCTCCTTCGTCGCCCCGCCGCGCTACTCGATGACCAGGGCGTCAGCCCTTCTTCGCGTTGATCTCCTCGGTGGCAGCCGGCAGGACGGCGTGCAGGTCACCCACGACGCCGAAGTCGACGAGCTCGAAGATCGGCGCCTCCTCGTCCTTGTTGACCGCGACGATCGTCTTGGAGGTCTGCATGCCGGCTCGGTGCTGGATCGCACCGGAGATGCCGTTGGCCACGTAGAGCTGCGGCGAGACCGTCTTGCCGGTCTGGCCCACCTGGAAGGTGTGCGGCATCCAGCCGGAGTCGACGGCGGCGCGCGAGGCGCCCACGGCGGCGCCGAGGGCGTCGGCGAGGCCCTCGATCGGCTCGAAGTTGCCGCCGGTGCCACGGCCACCGGAGACCACGATGGCGGCCTCGGTGAGCTCGGGGCGACCCGACGCCTTGCGCGGCTGCGAGGCCACGATCTGGGCGGTCTTGGCGGCGTCCGAGATCGTCACCGCGAACTCCTCGACGGTGCCCGCACCGGCGGTCTCGTCGGGGGTGGCGGAGTTGGGCTTGACCGTGATGATCGGCGTGCCCTTGGTGACCTTGGCCTGCACGGTGAAGTTGCCCGCGAAGACGCTCTGCGTGGTCGTGCCGTCGTCGGCGAGGTCGACGGCGTCGGTGATGAGCCCCGACTCGAGCTTGATCGCGAGACGGGCCGCGATCTCCTTGCCCTCGGCGGACGACACGAGCAGGATCGCGGCCGGCTCGGCCTTGGCGGCCAGCTGCTGCAGCGCCTCGGCCTTGGGGGCCACGAGGTAGCCCTTGATCTCGGCGTCGTCGATGACGTACACCTTCTCGGCACCGAAGGCGGTGAGCTTCTCGGTGGCGGCCGACACCTGGTCGGCACCTCCGATGAAGACCGCGGACGGCGAACCGAGCTTCTTGGCCAGCGCCAGCAGCTCGAGGGTGGGCTTGCGCACGGCACCCTCGACGTGGTCGACCAGAACCAGGACTTCAGACATGTGTGTTCTCCTCTAGCTGTTCTGGCGGCTCAGATGAACTTCTTGGACGCGAGGAAGCCGGTGAGCGCGGTGGCGCCCGAGCCGTCCTCGTCCTTGACGATCTCGCCGGCGGTGCGCGGGGGGCGCTCGGTCGTGTCGGCGACCTCGCTCCACGCGACGGCCAGGCCGACCTCACCGGCGTCGACGCCGATGTCGGAGAGCGAGAGCGTCTCCATCGGCTTCTTCTTCGCCGCCATGATGCCCTTGAAGGACGGGTAGCGCGCCTCACCGGTCTGGTCGGTGACCGACATGACCAGCGGCATCGTGCCGCCGATGACCTCGGTGGCGGTGTCGCCGTCACGCTTGATGCGGACCTGGTCGCCCTGGCTCTCGATGACCGAGGCGAAGGTGACCTGCGGCAGTCCGAGACGCTCGGCGAGCATCGCCGGGACGACGCTGCCGGAGGCGTCGGTGGACGCCATCCCGCACATGACCAGGTCGACCTGGCCCTTGTCGCCCTTGATCTTCTCGACGGCCTTGGCCAGCACCAGCGAGGTGGCGATGTAGTCGGAGCCCGCGATCGCCTCGTCGGAGACGTGGACGCCCTCGTCGGCACCCATCTGGAGCGCCTTGCGCACCGCGTCGACGGCCTTCTCGGGGCCGACGCACAGGGCGGTGACGGTCACGCTCGACGGGTCCTCGGCCTTCTCCTTCAGCTGGAGGGCCTGCTCGACGGCGTACTCGTCGAGCTCCGAGAGGAGCCCGTCGACGCCGACGCGGTCCACGGTGTTGTCCGACTCGAACCGCCGGTCGGCGGTGGCGTCGGGGACGTACTTCACACAGACGACAATGTTCATGGTGGTGTGGCCTTGACGGCCCCTCCTGATGCACTCGGTGGCCCCTCCGTGACGGGATCGCGGAGGATGGTGGCCAAGATGATGCGACAACCGTGAGGTTACCGCCGGGTCACTCACATCGGTACACACGTCCGTAGACGAGACGCCCTTCGTGGGACAGATCACGTCCCGGTCCCACCGAGGGGACCGGGACGTGACCGGGTCGAGCTGTGCAGATCGTGGTGCGGCCTCAGCGGCTGGATCAGGGACGGATGACCGAGTCGCCGATCTTGCCGATGACCAGCCACGCGATGGCCGCGAGACCGTAGTTGAACAGCGCGGTGCCGGTGTCGGAGAAGTTCGGGACCTTCTCGTTGAAGTCCTTGATCGGGCTGCTGAGGTCGAAGAGCCCGAGGTCGACCTTGTCGGCCGTCTCGCGCATGAACATGACGAGGTCGTTCTGCTCGTTGGCCTCGATCGCGATCAGGAGCACCTCGCCGGCCAGGACGAGGGCGAAGAACACGCACACCGCCCAGAAGCCCTTGGCGACGAGCGTGCGGACCTTCTTGACGTCGTAGTCCATCTGCGGCAGCTGACGCTTGCCGACGGTGGTGGTCTTGGTCGTCTCGGTGACCTTCGCACCCTCGGCGGGCGGCGGAGTGGCGGCACCGCCGGTGCCCCCGCTCGTGGTGGCCGGATCGTTCACGTTCTTCTCGTCAGTCATTTCCTACCCTCTCGGATCAGCCCCATGCGGCCCGTTGTGACGGATGCTTGCACACGAATCCCCACGGGGTGGTGGACTTGCCCCTCAGCGACCGACGAACGACGCCTTGCCCGGGCCGTTCTCTACGAACGACGACATGCCGATCGTGCGGTCCTCGGTGGCGAAGACGCCGGCGAACTGGAGTCGCTCGAGCTCCAGGCCCGACTCGAGGTCGACCTCGAGCCCGCGGTCGATGGCCTCCTTCGCGGCACGTACGGCGTACGACGCCGCGGCGCTGAACTGGCCCGCCCACTCGCAGGCGGCGGTGTAGACGTCGGCGGCCGGCACGAGCCGGTCGACGAGCCCGATCGCGAGTGCCTCGTCGGCCTTCACGAACCGGCCGGTGAAGATGATGTCCTTGGCCTTGCTGGGACCGACCAGGCGGCTGAGCCGCTGGGTGCCGCCGGCCCCGGGGATGATCCCGAGCAGGATCTCGGGCTGGCCGAAGGTGGCGTCGTCGGCGGCGATGCGGATGTCGGCCGCCATCGCCAGCTCGCACCCGCCCCCGAGCGCGTAGCCGGTGACCGCCGCGACGACGGGCTTGGGGATGCGGGCGATCGCCGTGACCGCCGACTGCACCGACGAGGACAGCTCGACCATCTCGGTGTAGGAGAGCTCGGCCATCTCCTTGACGTCGTTGCCGGCGGCGAAGACGCGCTCGCCGCCGTAGACCACGACCGCCTTCACGTCGGCGCGCTCAGTCGCCTCCGCGGCCGCGGCCCGCAGCTCGCGCTGCACCTGCACGCTGATGGCGTTCATCTTGGGGCGGTCGAGGCGGATCGTGCCCACCCCGTCAGCGACCTCGAGCCGGACGAACTGGGCCTCTGACGACATGTGGTGTCTCCTCGCAACCTCGGTGTGGCCGGACTGGCTCCTGGCCATCGACCTTCTTCTCTATCATTCCGCAGATGAGCCCGGGGAGATGGAGTCAGCTCGGCGAGCGCACCGCGGTGTGGCCGGGACGTCAGGACCCCCTGGGGGCGACCTGGTCGCCCGAGTCGACCAACTTCGCGGTGCACGCGCCCCGTGGCAGCGCCGCGTGGGTGTGCCTGTTCGACGAGGACGGCATGGAGACCCGCCACCAGCTGAGCGAGCAGACCCTCAGCGTCTGGCACGGCGCGATCCCCGGCGTCGCCCCCGGCACCCGCTACGGCTTCCGGGTCGACGGGCCCTGGGCCCCCGAGCAGGGACTGCGGTTCAACCCCGACAAGCTGCTGCTCGACCCGTTCGCCCGTGCCGTGTGCGGCGAGCTGGTGCCCGACCCGGCGGTCTACGGCTACGTCCACGGCTCGCCGCAGACGCGCAGCACGACCGACTCCGCGCCGTACGTGCCGCGCAGCGTCGTCGTCGCTCCTGACGACTTCGACTGGGGTGGGCAGGTGCCCACGAAGCAGCGGTGGCGCGACACGGTGATCTACGAGCTGCACGTGAAGGGCATGACGGCCCTGCACGACCGGGTGCCGGAGCACCTGCGCGGCACCTACGCCGGCCTCGGCTCCCCCGCGGTGATCGACTACCTGCACGACCTGGGGGTCAGTGCGGTCGAGCTGCTGCCCGTGCAGCAGTCGGTCTCGGAGACCGGTCTGCTGGAGCGCGGACGGACCAACTACTGGGGCTACAACACGATCGGCTTCTTCGCCCCGCACGCCGCCTACTCCGCCGGCGGCGACCGCGGCCAGCAGGTCACCGAGTTCAAGGAGATGGTCAAGGCCTTCCACGAGGCCGGGATCGAGGTCTACCTCGACGTCGTCTACAACCACACCGCCGAGGCCGGGCCGCTCGGGCCGACGCTGTCGTTCCGCGGGCTCGACGACCTGGGCTTCTACTCGCGCGTGGCGCTCGACAAGCGCCCCGCGGTGACCCCGGACGGCGCAGATCTCGACACCTACTGGGACGTCACCGGCTGCGGCAACACCGTCGACGCCGGCGACCCGTTCGCCCTGCGGCTCATCCTGGACTCGCTGCGGCACTGGGTCACCGAGTTCCACGTCGACGGCTTCCGCTTCGACCTGCTCTCCGCGCTCACGCGGGTCAACCACGCCGTCGACATGCGCACCCACCCGCTGCTCACCGCCATCGGCCAGGACCCGGTCCTGCGCCAGGTCAAGCTGATCGCCGAGCCCTGGGACGCCTCGATGGACGGCTACGCGGTCGGCAACTGCCCGCCGCCCTGGGTCGAGTGGAACGACCAGTACCGCGACGAGCTGCGCGACTTCTGGCGCGGCCACAGCGACGGGGTGCGCACCGTGGCCACCCGGCTGTCGGGCTCGTCGGACCTGTACGCCGACGACGGCCGCTCGCCGTACGCCTCGGTCAACTTCGTCACCTGTCACGATGGCTTCACGCTCGAAGACCTCGTCAGCTACGACCACAAGCACAACGAGGCGAACGGCGAGGGCAACCGCGACGGGTCCGACAACAACCGCTCGGCCAACCGCGGGGTGGAGGGCGAGACCGACGACCCCGCGGTCGTGGCGGCCCGCCGGCGTGCGGCCGCCAACCTGATGGTGTCGCTGCTGCTCTCGAACGGGGTCCCGATGCTCACCGCCGGGGACGAGCGCGGGCGCACCCAGCGTGGCAACAACAACGCCTACTGCCAGGACAACGAGATCACCTGGTTCGACTGGGACCGGGTGAAGCGGAACGACGACCTGGTCCGGTTCACGAGCCAGCTGATCGCCCTCCGCCGCCGGCTGCCGAACCTGCGGC
>JBFJKO010000258.1:0-5396 GCA_041634935.1 Nocardioides sp. | reverse complement strand
TTTTTCGAAGGTCGTGTCGCGGCGGATGTTGTTGTCTTCCTCGACGTCGTTGAACGGCACGACGAGATCCTCGTACCAGCCGGAGTCGTAGGCCGCGGCGAGCTTGTGGTGCGAGGAGGCGGCGAGCTCGTCCTGCTCCTCGCGGGTCACCTGCCACTCCAGGGCGGTCAGGGCAGCGTGCTCACCCATCGACAGCCTGGTGCGGGGCTCACCGTTCTTCGGGATCTCGAGGCCGATGTCGCCGGGACGGATCTGACCGAGGGCGGTGAGCTTGCCCTTGGTGTCGCGCGCGGCGTTGACCTTCATCAGCTTCTTGCGCAGCTTGTCGCTGATCGCGACCGGCGCGTCGGACGTGGTGTCGGTGCCGCCGGCGATGCCGACCTCGATCTGGCCCAGCGCGATCTTGTTGGCGACGAGCATCGCGGCCTGGAGGCCGGTGCCGCACGCCTGCTGGATGTCGGTGGCGGGAGTCTCGGGCGACAGCTTGGAGCCGAGCACGGACTCACGGGTGAGGTTGAAGTCGCGCGAGTGCTTCAGCACGGCGCCGGCGACCACCTCTCCGAGGCGCTCACCTTCCAGTCCGAAGCGAGCGACGAGGCCGTCGATCGCTGCGGTGAGCATGTCCTGGTTGGACGCGTTCGCGTAGACGGAGTTGGAACGGGCGAAGGGGATGCGGTTGCCGCCGATGATGGCGACCCGACGAGGGCTCTCGGTCATGCGACCATACTGACGGGTAACCGCCCTCTCACCAAGAGCATGTCGGTCACGTCACGAAAAGTGGACGCCTAGTTACACACCTAGTTACATAGCCGCGTCACCTGTCAGCAACCCGTCACACCACCAGCCACGGAGGCAGCATCACATGAGCGACAAGTACCAGGACTTCTCCCGGTCGCCGATCGGCAAGTTCCTCGTCAAGAACCTCGGCCTGCCCAACCCGATGAAGCTCGAGCGCTACACCGACGGCGCCCCGCTCGTCGACGGCACCGTGCTCGTCGGCGGCACCGGTCGCCTGGCGGAGTCGCTCCCCGGCCTCCTCGACACCCTGGGCATCTCCTCGACCGCGAACAAGCCCGAGGAGGGCAAGCTGAAGGGCCTCGTCTTCGACGCGACCGGCCTGAAGTCGTCTGCCGACCTCGCCGCGCTGCGCGAGTTCTTCACCCCCGTGGTGCGCTCGCTGGAGTCCTGCGCCCGCGTGGTCGTCATCGGCACGCCCCCCGAGCTCGTCTCCGGCAGCGAGAAGGTCGCCCAGCGCGCGCTCGAGGGCTTCACCCGCAGCCTCGGCAAGGAGATCGGTCGCGGCAGCACCGTCCAGCTCGCCTACGTCGCCGAGGGTGCCGAGGCCGGCCTGACCAGCACGCTCGGCTTCCTGCTCTCCCCCAAGTCGGCCTACGTCTCCGGGCAGGTCGTGCGCATCGGCGCCCAGTCCACCAAGGCCGACGTGCCCGTCGTCGACGTGCTGCGTCCCCTCGAGGGCAAGATCGCCCTGGTCACCGGCGCGAGCCGTGGCATCGGCGAGGAGGTCGCCCGGGTCCTGGCCCGCGACGGCGCCACCATCGTCGGCGTCGACGTCCCGCAGGCCGCCAGCGAGCTCCAGAGCCTGATGAAGGAGCTCGACGGCGACTGGCTGACCCTCGACATCACGGGCAAGGACGCCCCGCAGCGCATCGCGCACCACCTCAAGGAGAAGCACGGCGGCGTGGACGTCGTCGTCCACAACGCCGGCATCACGCGCGACAAGAAGCTCGCCAACATGGACGACGCCCGTTGGGACTCCGTCATCGCCGTCAACCTGACCGCTCCCGAGCTCATCACCCGCGAGCTGCTCGACCAGGGCGTCGTCAACGACAACGGCTCGATCATCGGCGTGGCCAGCATCGCCGGGATCGCCGGCAACGTCGGCCAGACCAACTACGCCGCCTCCAAGGCCGGCGTCATCGGCTTCGTCGACTCCCTCGCCGACGACCTCGCCTCGGCGGGCAAGGGCATCACGATCAACGCGGTGGCCCCGGGCTTCATCATCACCGCGATGACCGCCGCCGTGCCGTTCGCCACCCGCGAGGTCGGCCAGCGCCTCAACGCCATGTCGCAGGGCGGCCTGCCCGTCGACGTCGCCGAGACGATCGCCTGGTACGCCAACCCCGCCTCGAGCCTCGTCAACGGCAACGTCGTGCGGGTCTGCGGCCAGATGATGCTGGGGGCCTGACATGCCGGAGACCACCTCGAGCGCTCCGCAGCAGGTCGAACCCGCCAGCGGGCTCGGCGTGCTGCTGAAGGCGGCGCTGCCGTCGGTGCCCGTCGTCAACCAGCTGCCGGGCGTCCGCAAGACCGCCTCGAAGGACTTCGCCGGCCTGGCCCTCTCACGCCCGCCCGTCACGGTCGAGCGCAGCGCCGTCGACGCCTACGCCCGCGTCTGTGGCTTCCCGATCAAGGACGTCGCTCCGCTGACCTACCCGCACATGCTCGTCTTCGGGCTGCAGATGGCGATGATGAGCGACCCGGCGTTCCCGGCGCCCGCCATCGGCACCGTGCACCTGGAGAACTCGATCACCCAGCACCGGCCGATCGCGATCGGCGAGACGGTCAACGTCTCGGCAGCCGTCGGCCCGAAGATCGCGCACCCCAAGGGCACGGTCTACGAGTTCACCGCTGAGATCACCGACGAGTCCGGTGCGGTCGTCTGGGAGGAGACCTCGGCCTACCTGCGTCGAGGCCGCGGCGACGACGACGCGTCGTACGGCATGACGTTCCCGGCCGCGCCCGCGAAGGGCCTCACCTGGAAGCTCCCGGCCGACCTCGGGCGTAAGTACGCCGCGGTCTCGGGCGACCACAACCCGATCCACCTCTACCCGATCACCGCGAAGGCCCTCGGGTTCAAGCAGCAGATCGCGCACGGCATGTGGACCAAGGCCCGTTGCGTGGCGGCCCTCGAGAACCGCCTGCCCGACGCCGTCCGCGTCGACGTGGCGTTCAAGACGCCGGTCTTCCTCCCGGGATCGGTCGCCTTCGGGTCCGACGCGGTCGACGGCGGCTACGCGTTCTCGCTGAGCAACCCCCGCAGCGGCAAGCCGCACCTGGCCGGGCTCGCCATTCCCCTCGAGGCCTGAGCCGAACCGAGCCGACTGATCCGCGCCCCCGACCACACCATGGTGTCGTCGGGGGCGCGGTCGTCTCGGAGGACGACGACGAGGTCAGTCGCGAGGCCTGATCAGGCCTTCCTGCGCCACGGACGCCACCAGGGTGCCGTCGGGCGTGTAGACGTGGCCGAACGACAACCCGCGTGCGCCGCCGGCGGAGGGCGACCACTGGTCGTAGAGCCACCAGTCGTCGACCCGGAACGGTCGGTGGAACCAGATCGTGTGGTCGAGCGAGGCCATCTGGGTCTTCGACGGGTTGACGTCGTGGGCGGCCAGGGAGGCGCCCAGCAGCGACACGTCGCTGGCGTAGGTGAAGGCCGCGAGGTGGTCGAGCGGGTTGTCGCCGACCTCGCCGGCGATGCGGATCCACATGCGCGCCCTCGACGGGTGCACCGGGTCGGGGTCGAGTCCGTGGCGCGAGTTGCCGAGCCACCGCACGTCCAGCGCTGCCCACTCCTTGCCCAGGGCGTCGGCGTCCTCGTTGTCGCCGCGGCGCATGAGCTCGACGAGGTCCATCCCCTGCTCGGGGCCGGGCACCTCGGGCATCACGTCCTGGTGCTCGAAGCCCGCTTCCTCGCGCTGGAAGTTGAGGGTCTGGTAGTAGATCGGGCGTCCGTGCTGGCGCGCCATGACGCGCCGTGTCGCGAAGGAGCGGCCGTCGCGGATGCGCTCGACGTCGTAGATGATCGGCACGGAGTAGTCGCCGGGCAGCAGGAAGTAGGAGTGCAGCGAGTGCACGTGGAAGTCCTGCTCCACGGTGCGGGCCGCGGCGATCAGGGCCTGGGCCGCGACCTGGCCGCCGTACACCCGCTGGCGCGTCGAGTCGGGCTGACGTCCGCGAAAGAGGTCGACGTCGAGGTCCTCGAGGTGCAGCAGGTCGAGCAGCTCGCGCGCGGCGTCGGGGGCGGACTCGGTCGTCATGAGGGATCTCCCTGGGAGTCGTCGTCATCGGCGGTGTCGTCGTGGGTCTTCTCGTCGGGCTCGAGCCCGGCGAGGAACTGCTCGAACTGCTGACCGATCTCGTCGCCGGTCGGCAGCGGCTGGTCGTCGGCCAGCAGGTTGGTGCCCGACTCCTCCGACTCCGCGAACGCGTCGTACTGACGCTCCAGCGAGGCCACCACCTCACCGACCTCCTCGTTGGCCGAGAGGTAGCGCGAGATCTCCGCCTCGCGCTCGTCGGCGGCGACCTTGAGGTCGGAGAGGTCGAGCGTGAGGCGTCCGGCGAGCTCGACATGCTCGAGGAGGATCGCCGACGCCCGCGGGTAGTCGAGCTGGGCCAGGTAGTGCGGGATGTGGGCGACGAAGCCCTGGCAGGCGTGCCCCCACTCCCCCAGCCGGATCTCCAGCAGCGCCTGCGCACTGCTGGGCACACGCAGCTCGCCGGCCCACGCGCTGGCGCCGGTGATCAGCTCGTCGCGGTTGGCGTGATGGGTGATGGCGATCGGACGCGTGTGCGGGACCGCCATCGGCACCGAGCCCATCTGCACCACCAGGGTGACGCCGAAGCGGTCGACCACCTCCCCGACGGCTCGGCAGAACGCCTCCCAGCGGTTGTCGGGCTCCGGCCCGGCGAGCAGGAGGAACGGCGTCCCTCCGGCGTCGCGCAGCAGCCGGACGACGAGCCGGGGCGCGTCGAAGGCCTCGTAGTGGTCGCGGGCGAAGGTCACCGCGGGTCGCCGGGCCCGGTAGTCGTGGAACTGGTCGACGTCGAAGGTCGCGACCACCGAACCGCCGCCGTCGCTGCCGACGTCCACGAGGTGCCGCGCGGCGATGACCGCCGAGCTGCCCGCGTCGAGGAAGCCGTCGAGGGAGACGACCAGGGTCAGCGACGCGAGGCCGTCCAGCTCCGGCACGTCGTCGACGATGTGCACGAGTCGCTCTGAAGTCACCACTGCAGGCTATTGCGTGTCGTCGGTGGGCTCGTCCGTGGGTGTCGCCCGGGGAGTCGGCGTGGGGGACGGCGTGGGCGTAGGCGCGTAGGTCTCGACGAGCAGAGCCGTGCCGCGTCGGGCGAGCTTGGTGAGGCTGATCTGCAGGAGTGCCTGGATCGTGGGGCTCTCCGGCGTGCCGGGCGCCGCGAACGCGTCCAGGACGTTCCAGGGCGCGGACGGCCCGTAGGCGGTGGCGAGGTACTCGCACGACCACCACGCGACGGCGTAGTGCACGGCGGCGTCGGCGTCGTTGAAGGTCTCGTCGTCGGGCATCGCGTCGACGCCGCGGCGAGCTGCCTCCAGCGCGGCGACACCGATCCGTCGGTCC
>JBFJKO010000257.1:0-5407 GCA_041634935.1 Nocardioides sp. | reverse complement strand
GACCGCCACCCTGGACGCCGAGCCGTCCGCCGCCGGCAAGGGCGAGGCCGTCGCGATGGCCGCCACCGACCCGGCCAATCCCTACGGCGCGGCCCTGCCCTGGCCCACGTCCGAGAGCGGGCACCGCCCGGGTCGCAAGGCCGGGGCCATCGTCGTCCTCGTCGACGGCACGTTGGTGCTCTACGTCGAACGGGGCGGGCGCACCCTGCTCACCTGGCCCGGAGACGACACCGATGCCGACCTGCTGACTCCGGCCGCCCACGCGCTCGCCGAGACCGTGCGCCGCGGGGCGCTCGGCAAGCTGACGGTCGAGAAGGCCGACGGCACCGTGCTGCTCGGCTCCGGGAGCACCCCGTTGCGCGAGGCGCTCTCGGCGGCAGGCTTCGTCGCGACTCCCCAGGGACTGCGGATCCGTGCCCGAGGGTGACACCGTCTACCGGGCGGCGCGCCAGCTGCACTCCGCCCTGAGCGGCGCGACCCTGGTGCGCGCCGACCTGCGCGTGCCGCAGCACGCGACCGCCGACCTGGTCGGGGCGCAGGTGCTCGAGACGGTTCCTCGCGGCAAGCACCTGCTCACCCGGCTGGCCCGCGACGACGACCGCTGGACCCTGCACACGCACCTCAAGATGGAGGGCATCTGGCGCGTCTACCGCGACGGACGGCGCTGGGACCGACCCGCCCACCAGGCCCGGGTGGTCCTCGAGGTCCCCGGCGTCGCGGCGGTCGGCTTCTCCCTCGGCATCGTGGCGCTGATCCACACCGCTGACGAGTCCTCGGCCGTCGGGCACCTCGGGCCGGACCTCCTCGGGCCCGACTGGGACGCCGAGGAGGCGCTCCGTCGTCTCCGGGCCACCCCGGAGCGCGGCATCAAGGAGGCCCTGCTCGACCAGCGCAACCTGGCCGGGATCGGCAACGTCTTCGCCGCCGAGCTGCTGTTCCTCGCCGGCGCCCACCCCCTGACGCCGACCGGCGACGTCGCGGCGCTGCCCCGGCTGGTGCACCGGTCGCGCCAGGCCCTCGAGCTCAACAAGGACCGCACGACCCGCACCCTCACGGGCAACCTGCGCGCCCCGTTGTGGGTCTACGGCCGCGACGGCGCGCCGTGTCGCCGCTGTCGCACCCGCATCCTGACCGGCGAGCACGGCCCGGTCGGCCAGGAGCGGGTGTCCTACTGGTGTCCGCACTGCCAGCCCGACCGAACCACTGCGGCCGGCGCCGGCTAGCGAGGGGCGTCAGCGCGTGTAGAGCCCGATCCCGTCGACGACCACCGTCGACTTGTCGAGGGACTTGATCGTGATCGTCCCGGAGACGCGGCGGTCGAACGCGGCGATCTTCTTGAGCACGCGGTTCTTCGGCTTCTTGGCCTTCGTCTTGAGGATCTTCAGCCGCTTGCCGTCGAGGAACACCGCGAGTCGACCGAAGCCCTTGGCCTTGCTCACGAGGAGCGAGACCCGCTTGACCTGCTCGACGTCGATCGACAGCAGTCGCTTCTTCTTCGACGTGGTCGCGTAGGTGTTCTTGTAGGCCTTCTTGTTCTTCAGCGTCCTCCACCCGCGCGTCTGCTTGTCGAGCACGCGCTCGTTGAAGACCACCGACACCCGCGCCTTGGCCGGGGTCTCGTCGACCACCCCGTCGCTGTTGCGCGCCGCGACCGTGAACAGGTGCATCCCCGGCGTGAGCTTGCGGACGACGGTGCGCGTGCCGGCGCACTCGACCGGGTCGCCGTCGAGGGTGCACTCGAACGTCGAGCCCTCCTGGTCGGAGGCGAACTCGTAGGCGGCCTTGCGTCCCACGAGGAAGCTGCCGCGCGGCTGACCACCGGTGATCGTGGTCTCCGGTGCGTCCGCAGGCGGCTCGACGGCGCCGGTGATGGCGAAGTCGGCAGCGTTGACGTCGAAGAAGTAGTTGCCGACCGCCTCGACCTTGATGCGCGCCTTGGCCGCGTTGACCTCGGGCAGGGTCACGTCCTGCTCGCCGTCGTTGGGGGTCGACGCCGCGACGACGTGCGGATAGGTGCGACCGCCGTCGACGGAGACGCTGATCCTGACGTTCTCGGCCAACGCGGCGCTGTCGGTGCCGGCGACGTCCCACTCCACCCTCTCGGTGGCACCCGCCGTGGCGGTGGTACCGGTCGCGGAGCGCGACGTCACCAGGAACGGCCCCGCCAAGGGGTCGAGCGTCAGCTTCACGTCGTCGAAGCCGGCACCGCCACCACGCGGGTCGCCGTCGCGCACGGTCAGGCGGAAGTTGAGCTCGCCGGCCGAGAGGGCATAGGTCGCATCAGGCAGGAACTCCGAGTAGCAGTCGAGCGCCGCACCCTCCATCCCCGAGGTGGGGTCGGTGGTCGGGACCGGGCAGGGGCCCTCGGCGTTGGTCGCCCCGGCCAGGATCTGCTCGATGTCCGGGAAGGTCCGGGTCGGGTTGGTGTCGGCCAGGTTCTGGTTGGGCGAGTTGTAGAGCAGCGCGTCCTCGTCGGAGACCTCGGCCTTGGTGCCGAAGACCCGGAAGAGCGGGCCCATGAGCTTGAGCGGGCTGTTGAGCGGCGTGCCCGGCCCGAAGCCGAAGATCGGGTCGCCGGGGACACCCTCGTCGTTCTGCTCCCAGAGATACGTCAGGGAGGCCTGCTGGCCGGGGTCGACGTCGGTCGCGGTGCCGGTCAGCGCGAACGGGGTGGAGATCGGGAGGTCCTTGTCGGCAGGGGCGACGACCACGGGACGGTGGTTGGTCAGGACCGTCGGGGTGCCGCCCTCGGTGGTCGGGCCACCGTTCTGGATGACGCCCACGAAGCCGGTCGTGCCGCCCGTCGTGGCGCCGACGCCGAGACGCTGCAGGTCGGCGGTGCCGGCGAAGTCGACGGTGAAGCCCTCCGGGCCGATCGTGTCGGCGCCGTCGTAGCCGGACACGGTGGCCGCGGTGCCCGTGAGCAGCAGGATCGCTGCCTGGAGCCCAGCGGCGTTGTAGTTGACGCCGTTGGTGATCACCACCGGCGCGGCCCCGGGGTAGGTGAGCTCGAAGGTGTCACCGGAGCCGAAGCCGGCGAGGTTCACCGACTGCTGCTCGGCGATGTCGGTGGGGTCGGTGGTGACCTCGGCGGTGAACTCGTCGATCGAGCGCTGGGAGAAGTATGGGTCGGTGTGGGGCTGCAGGTCGTCGCTGAAGCAGATGCCCGCGTAAGCCATCACCGAGGAGCCCGAACCCGGCTCGACCGACGTGGGCGCGTTGCGGTTGAGGCCCAGGCAGGAGCCGTTGGCGCCGTCGAAGGTGTGGTTGCCGGCCATCTGGTGACCGACCTCGTGGGCGAAGAAGTCGACGGCGTAGAAGTCGCCGGCCGGCGGGTCGAGGGCGGTGCAGCCACCGGCCTTGTCGGGCCCACCGACGACGCCGAGGTAGGCCACCCCACCGCTGCCGTCACCGGAGCCGAAGTGGCCGATGTCGAAGCGGTCGGCACCCACGATCTGACCGGCCACGAACTTGTTGCGGTCGAGGATGTCGCCGCCGCAGGACGACGTCTCCTCCTCGGTGAAGCAGGGGTTGGCGCCGCACGGGCCGTTCGCGCCGATCGCCTTGGCGTCGGTGTCGAGGTTGAGACCGTCGGAGCCCTCGGCGAGCACGAACTTGATCGCCATGTCGTCCATGTAGATCTGGTTGGCGCGGTTGACCTGGATGACCTTGGTGGCGAGCACGTTGGCGGTGCCGACGTACGCCGCGTAGGTCTGCTCGGTCACGAAGGCGAGCTCGTAGGTGCGCTGGGTGACGACGTCACCGGCCCGCGCGGCGTCAGCGGATCGTGCCTGGTCACGCCCGCGGGCGTCCGGCTCCACTCCCGGGGGCAGCAGCGGGTCCTGCTCGTCGAAGAGCCGGGTGGAGGGCGGTACGTCGCTGCGGAGGTAGCTCAGGTGCTCGACGACACCACGACCGTGGTAGGCCGGGTCGACGTACCAGGAGCGGTTGTTCTCCAGGCTGCGCACCGAGGCGTGGAGGCCGAGCGGCGTCACCGAGAGCCGGATGGTGTCGGTGGGGTCGGAGATGCCGGTGCCCGCGAAGGTGCGCAGCTCGGGGTGGTCGGCCTGGAGGCCCGGCGCCATCACGGAGTCCTCGACCACCGAGAACAGCGCGGTCGAACCGTCGGGGGCCGGCAGCGCCAGGGTGGTCGGGGCCGCGTCCGCTCCCCGGCGGGGCGGCGTCGTCGCCTCGAGCAGCACCTCGGTGGCGGCGTCGAGGTCGATGCGGGCGGCGGTGTACGCCGTCGGCTCCACGCTGGTGCGCCGCTCGGTGTCGAGCCGGAAGTCGGGGAGCAGCGAGAAGACGGGGTCGGGCCCCTCCGGGGAACCGGGCGAGCCGATCGACGGCGACGCGACCGCCTGCCCCGTGGCGCCGAGTCCGGCGCCGGGAGCCGCTGCCGCTCCGGTGCCGGCGAGCCCGCCGGCGGCTGGGATCACGGCCAGCGCGAGAGCGGTGGCGAGAGTCAGACGAACACGGCGTGGACCGGCAGCGATCACGGAAGTCACCTCGAGTGGCAGGGAGTGCTGTCGAGGTGGCCAACGACCGGTGGACGGCGTCGTTACGCCGTCGACCGAACCGCAACCGAGCTGTGACCTCCCGACCCCGAGGCGGAGGTCCGCCTGCGGCCGGAGAAGCCGTCAGGCGGCGGAGGCCACCACGTCGGCGCGCGGGTGCACCACCGGGATGGAGGTGGCCAGCGCGGCGGCGGCCTCCTCGAGCGCGACGGCGTCCGAGACGTCACGGAGCACCTCGGACAGCGGGGTGTCGAGGGCGCCGCAGAGCGAGGCGAGGAGCTCGGAGGAGGCTTCCTTCTGGCCGCGCTCGATCTCCGAGATGTAGCCGAGGCTGACGCGGGCCTCGGCGGAGACCTCGCGGAGCGTGAGGCCGAGCGAGACCCGCCGCTCCCTCAGCACGTCGCCGAGCAACCGACGGAACAGCACCATGCGGGTCCCCTCTTCAGCACTTGACGTCGTGGTCTGGGCCCAACGCTACCGGAGCGAGGTTTCTTCCGCTTCACACCATTGGGTCGCCCGATCATGACAGACGCCGGCGGCGACGTCAGCGAGTCCCACGATCGGGACCCCGGGCTCAGGGGGTGTCCCCCACGAACTCGAGCAGTGCGGTCAGCGCCGCCTCGACGCTCGCCGCCGCGATCTCCTCGCGGGCCCCCGCGAGGAGGAGCGCCACGGTCGAGGTCCCGGTCGGGCCGCAGAGCCCGACGTGCACGGTGCCGACCGGCTTGCCCTCCTGCTCGGTCGGGCCGGCCACCCCGGTGGTGGCGACGGCGTACGTCGACCCGGTGAGGTCGCGCACGCCGGTCGCCATGGCGACCGCGCACTCGGGCGACACGACCCCGTGGCGGTCGACGAGCGCCTGATCCACGCCGAGCAGCGAGACCTTCAGG
>JBFJKO010000256.1:0-5434 GCA_041634935.1 Nocardioides sp. | reverse complement strand
TCGGTCTCTCGCGACTCGCGCGGGGCATCGTCGAGCTCCGCGAGGTGGTGCCGTCGGCGCCCGTGCGCGTCGTGGTCAACCGGATGCGGCCGAGCCTGGGGTGGTCGGAGAAGGACATCACCGCCATGGTCACCGGGTTCGCACGGCTCGACTCGTTGCACTTCCTGCCCGACGACCGGGTCGGCGTCGACCGTGCCCTGGTGGCCGGTCGGAGCCTGCTGGACGGCGGGGAGTCGGCGCTGACCCGGGCGATCGGCTCGCTCGTCGACGCCTGGGCGCCGCCGCTCAGGCAGAGAACAGCAGGAAGAGGCCGCCGGCGGTGAAGCCGACCATCGCGACCAGCAGCGGCAGCTGACCGGTGAGGTGCGAGCGGCGCGGGAGCAGGCGGATCGCCCGGTCGTGCGCCGCCACGGCGGCGAGCACGTGGCCGATCACCACGGCCAGCACCTTGATGCTCGCCAGCACGGTCGGGTGATAGCTGAGCCAGGTGGGCTCGCTCCAGTCACCCGTGCCGAGGATGTCCCAGCCCTTGCTGAACGGGTCGCTGGCGAGGATGAGCGTGCGGGTGCCGATCTCGACGAGCAGGGTGAGGTAGTGCGCGATCACGTAGCCCACCACGATCGGCACGAGCGAGTGCGCGTAGGCGTCGGGCAGCGTGCGGCGGCGCCGCTCGGGGCCGACCCCGGTGAGCACCGAGCCGAGGGCGAAGACCCCGATCGCGCCCAGGCAGAAGACGACCAGGGCCAGGTTGTTGAGCACCTCGCCGTCGACGGAGGAGCCCTGCACGTAGGTCACCCACGCCGAGGACTCGCTGAAGGAGTCGAAGCCCGTGCTGCCGAAGAGCACGCCGGTCACGGCGATCAGCCCGGGTCGGACCGGCACGGTGGCGAGGTTCGCCAACGGGCTGCGCAGCACCAGAGCGCCGTCCTGGACCGCCCAGACCGAGAGCTTGGACGCCAGCGTGGAGTAGACCTCGAAGGGGTCGGCGAGCTCGAAGAACCGGTTGCCGAAGAGCGCGCCGCCGAGGAGCATCACCGCGAGGTAGACCGCGCACCACAGCCGCAGCGGGCCCAGCTCGTAGGCGGCGGGGTAGACGAGCTCGAACCACACGAAGGCGAAGAGCCCGAGCGCGGCCGGCCAGTGGCCGAGCCGCTCGGGGTAGCGGTAGAGCCCCTCGTCGGGGTCGCCGCCGGCGACCTTGGCGAAGAGCAGGTTGATCGTGCGGACCGGGCTGATCGCCTTCCAGAACGGACCGAGCAGCACCGACACCGCGACCACGCCGACCCAGAGCCAGACGTAGAAGATGCCGAAGACCGGGTTGATCTGCGACTCGCGTCCGAAGACGGCCGCGGCGATCGAGAAGAGCAGCACCACCAGGCCGAGGACGCGCAGCCCGACGCGGAACCCCACCGACGCAACGAGTCGCCCGAGCAGGGCGGGCGCCGGGCGTCCGCCGCCGTCCTCGTCGTAGCGCGGCGTGCGCCACGCGACGGCGAGCACGGTGAACGAGATCACCAGGGCGGCGACACCGCCGGCGATGGCCAGGTTCAGGGGGATGGGCAGGTCGGCCTGGCCGCCGATGCCGTGTGCCGAGAGGTCGCCGGTGAGGTGGGGGCCCAGGCTCACGAGACCACGAGCTTGGCGATGAGGGTGCCGTGCGTGTGCGACTCCACCTCCACCTGCCCCGGACGGTCGATGCGCAGGGTGAAGGTCTCCGGTTCGCCGGTGCCCTCGTAGTCGAGCTCGGTCTCGGGGTCGGAGTGCACGTGGATCTGCCCGGGCTCGTCGGCGGTCACCACCAGGTCGACCTCCTCGCCGACCGGCACCTCGACCGTGGCGCCGCTGGGCGTGGTCGCGCCGTCCTCGACGGTGATGGCGACGCTCACGCGCTCGCCGTCGGAGGACGCCCCGGAACCGCTCGCGTCGTCGCCGCAGGCCGCGGCCGAGACGGTGACGACGAGCAGGACGGCCAGGGCTGCAAGGCGCCGACGCATGGGGTCTTCCTCCTGATGGTGGGACGGCTTCCGCGCGTTCGGCGGGCCTCTGTCAGAATCGCATGACCATCAAGCACTAGCTCAGCGGCCCCTCCGGGGCGGCGTTCCGGGAGAGGGTCGAGATGACCGATCGACTGCGCTCACGTGACCGCGCCTTCCTCGCGGACGAGGAGCCCACCTCGCCGCGCCACAACGCCACGGTCGAGATCTTCGAGGTCGGCGAGTCCGGCTTCGACTACGACTGTCTGGTCGAGCTGATCTCCGACCGGATCTCGTTCGTGCCGCGCTACCGCCAGCGCATCGCCACCGTGCCCGGCGGGCTGGCCAACCCGGTCTGGGTCGACGACGAGTCGTTCGACCTCGGCTACCACGTGCGCCGCTCCGCGCTGCCGCGTCCGGGCACCGACGAACAGCTCTTCGAGCTCGTCGCCCGCATCGTCTCCCGACCGCTCGACCGCACCCACCCGCTGTGGGAGATCTACTTCGTCGAGGGGCTCAGCGACAACCGCGTGGCCATCCTCTCCAAGTCGCACCAGGCGCTCGTCGACGGCGTGCACACCGTCGACCTCGGCCAGCTGCTCCTCGACGTCACCCCCGAGCCCCGCGCGCTCGAGCCCGACGAGTGGTCGCCGCGCCCGAGTCCGTCGACGCCCGCGCTGCTGGCCTCGGCCATCAAGGACTCCGTGACGGCGCCGACCGCGATGATCGACACGGTGGAGGTCGCCGCCAACCAGGTGCGCCAGGGTGTCGACGCCGCCAGGGAACGGGCCGCACGGGCCTCCCGCGCGCTCACCGGACGCCGTCCGCGCCGGCGCTCGGCGATGTTCGGACCGCTGTCGCAGCAGCGTCGGGTCATCACCCTGACCACTGACCTGGCCGACTACCGCACCGTGCGCGAGACCCACGGCGGGACGGTCAACGACGTCATCCTGACCACCGTCGCCGGCGGTCTGCGCAACTGGTTCATGACGCGCGGCGCCAGCGGGATGCGCGAGATCCGCGCGGTGGTGCCGGTCTCGGTGATCGACGACGAGCTCGAGGCCACCTCGCTCGGCAGCCAGATCGCGGCCCACTTCGTGACCCTGCCCGTCGGGGAGCCCAGCCCGGTGGTGCGGCTGCACCAGGTGTCGTACTCCTTCCAGGCCCACAAGGACACCGGCCGGAGCGTCGCCGCCAACCGCCTCGCCGGGGTCGCCGGCTTCGCCCCGACGACGTTCCACGCGATCGGTTCCCGGGTCGCCGCCGAGGAGCTGCGCCGCGGCTACCACCTCAGCGTGACCAACGTGCCGGGCCCGCAGGCGCCGTTGTACGCCGCGGGCGCCCGGATGCTCGCGACCTACCCGGTGCCGCCGCTGCTGCCCGGTCACCCGCTGTCGGTGGCGGTGACGTCGTACGACGGCAAGGTCTTCTACGGGATCAACGCCGACCGCGACCTGCTGCCCGACGTCGACGTCTTCAAGACCTGCCTGGCGGAGGCGCTCGAGGAGCTGCTGACCGCCTCCACGAACAAGCGTGCGCCGCGTGGGCGCCGGCGCGGGGCGACGAAGAAGTGACCCGCGTCTACCTGCCGACGACCGTCGAGCGCGTCCGCGTGCTGCTCGACGAGGGCTCGATCGCACCGGACCCCGAGCCCTTCGAGGCCGACGGCGACGACGAGGCAGCCGAGTACGCCGCGCTGATGAGCGCCGCGGACGTCTCGACGGAGTTGTTCGACGGCCCCGGGCGGCGCGTCGTCCTGGTCGCGGAGGTCGCCGACCCGAGCGCTCCGATCGCGCTGGTCGACCTCGTCGCCGTCCACGCCGACGTCGCCGACCGACCCGTCGACGCCGACCCCGACGAGGACCTGGCGTGGTTCGGCGTGCAGGAGATCAGCACCGTGGCCGGGGTTCAGCCCTCCTGAACTACGCTCGCGCCATGGACGCGATCACCTTTCCTCCCGCTCCCGTCAACGAGCCGAACCTGACCTACGCGCCGGGCAGTCCCGAACGCGCCTCCCTCGAGGCCGAGATCGCGGTGCTGGAGGGCAAGCAGCACACGTTCCGCGCCCACATCAACGGCCGCAGGCGCAACGGCGGCGGCGCGGAGATCAAGGTCGTGCAGCCGCACGACCACCAGCACGTGCTCGGGACGCTGAAGAACTCCACGACCAAGGACGCCGAGGCGGCCGTCAAGGCGGCGACCAACGCGGCGCCCGAGTGGCGCGCGATGCCGTTCGACGAGCGCTGCGCGATCATCCTCAAGGCCGCCGACCTGCTCGCCGGCCCCTGGCGACAGAAGCTCAACGCCGCCACCATGCTCGGGCAGTCGAAGACGGCGTTCCAGGCCGAGATCGACGCCGCCTGCGAGCTCATCGACTTCTGGCGCTTCAACGTCCACTACGCCAAGCAGATCCTCACCGACCAGCCGATCGCCAACGCGCCGGGCATCTGGAACCGCACCGACCACCGCCCGCTCGAGGGTTTCGTCTACGCCATCACGCCGTTCAACTTCACCGCGATCGCCGGCAACCTGCCGACAGCCCCGGCGCTGATGGGTAACACGGTGCTCTGGAAGCCCTCGCCCACCCAGCAGCTCGCCGCGTCACTGACGATGGAGCTGCTCGAGGAGGCCGGGATGCCGCCGGGCGTCATCAACATGCTCCCCGGTGACGGGCTCGACGTCTCCAAGGTGGCGCTGACCCACCCCGACCTGGCCGGTATCCACTTCACGGGCTCGACGCCGACCTTCCAGCACCTGTGGCAGACCATCGGCACCAACATCTCGGGCTACCGCTCCTACCCGCGCATCGTCGGGGAGACCGGGGGCAAGGACTTCATCCTGGCCCACCCGTCGGCCGACCCCGAGGTGCTGCGGGTCGCGATGATCCGCGGTGCCTTCGAGTACCAGGGCCAGAAGTGCTCGGCGGCCTCGCGCGCCTACGTGCCGAAGTCGCTGTGGGCGAAGATCAAGGACCAGCTGATCTCCGACACCGAGAACCTCTCGATGGGTGACGTCACCGATCTGTCCCACTTCATGGGGGCGGTCATCGACGACCGGGCCTTCGCCAAGCACAAGGCCGCCATCGCGCGGGCCAAGCGCACCAAGGGCCTCGAGGTGGTCGCCGGTGGGCAGGTCGACGACTCGGTCGGCTGGTTCGTGCGACCGACGATCGTGACCGCGACCGACCCGACCGACGCGATGTTCTCCACGGAGTACTTCGGCCCGATCCTGGCCGTGCACGTCTACGACGACGCCGACCCCCAGGGTTTCGAGAAGGTCACCCGCCAGCTCGAGGGCGTCTCGCCGTACGCGCTCACCGGGGCCGTGATCAGCCAGGACCGCGCCGCCATCGCCTGGGCCAGCGAGACGCTGCGCTTCGCGGCCGGCAACTTCTACGTCAACGACAAGCCCACGGGCGCGGTGGTGGGCCAGCAGCCGTTCGGTGGCGGTCGCGCCTCGGG
>JBFJKO010000255.1:0-5457 GCA_041634935.1 Nocardioides sp. | reverse complement strand
GCTTGGTGATGACGGTCATGGTGTTCCTCTCGTCGGGGGTGACGGGGTGGGGTGGGGGATGGTCAGTGGTCGACGGTGCAGTCGCCGGCGGCGGCGCTCACGCACGTCTGGATCGGGACGCCCTCGGGGCCGGTCTCGCCGGGCACCGCACGGGTGATCGCGCCGTTGCGCAGGTCGCGCACGGCGCCGTCCTTGAGGGAGAGCACGCAGCCGAAGCAGACGCCGATGCGGCACCCGCTCGGCATCAGGACGCCGGCCGACTCGCCCGCGTCGAGCAGGGGCGTGTCGCCGTCGGCCTCGACGGTGGCCCCGGAGGTGAAGGTGAGCGTGCCGCCCTCGCCGGTCTCTCCGAGCACGACGGGGCGGAAGCGCTCCGTGGTCAGCTCGAGACCGCGCTCGGCGTGGAACGTCTCGAGCGCGTCGAGCAGCCCGGCCGGGCCGCAGGCGTAGGCGAGGCGCTCGTCGAGGTCGGGCACGAGCGCGGCCAGGCCCCGCTCGGGGTGGGCGACGTCGAGGAGCCCGTCGCGGTCGTCGTACCGCTCGATCAGGGTGAGGTGACCGTCGGCGGCGTGCGCCCGCAGCTCGTCGCGGAAGATCGCGCTCGACTCGTCGGTGTTGACGTGCACGAGCGTGATGTCGACGGCCGGGGCCGTGGCGCGCGAGTAGAGGTTGCGCAGCATCCCGATCACCGGCGTGATGCCGGAGCCGGCGGTGACGAGGAGCAGCTTGGCCGGCAGCGGGTCGGGCAGCACGAACTCGCCCTGTGCCTGCGCCAGCTGGAGCATCTGGCCGGGGCGGGCGCGGCGCACGAGGTGGTTGGAGACGACGCCGCCCGGGATCGCCTTGACGGTGATCGAGAGGCAGCCGTCGCGGCGCGGACCGTGGGTCAGCGAGTAGGTGCGCCACAGCCGGACGCCGTCGACCTCCGCGCCGACGCGGACGTACTGGCCGGGCACGTGGCCGGCCCAGTCCTTGCCCGGCTTGACGACGATCGTGGCGGAGTCGGCGGTCTCGGGGCGCACCTCGACGATGCGCCCACGCAGGGGCGCACCGGAGCGCAGCGGGTGGAAGACGTCGAGGACGTCGTCGAGGTCGAGGGGGGTGACGGCGGCGCCGGCGAGCTTGCGCAGCCGTTCCCGCAGGGGCACGCGGGCCGTGGCGGTGGCCGGGCCGAAGAGTGCGGTGGTGGTCATGTCTTCCAGTGTGCTGGGCGCAGGAGATAAACTCCTGACCAGCGGATGTGAATGATCCGGCACTCTTTGTTCGCAGGAGACAAATAATGCCCGTAGAGCCCTTCTCCCAGACGCCGTTGACCCTGCCGCCGCAGGCCGTCGCCGACATCCGCGCCGCCCTGCCCGGGATCGCCGAGGACGTCGTGGCCGTGATCATCGAGGAGGTCCCCAGCTATGCCGACGCGTTCACCGGACCGATGGGCAAGACCATCAGCGAGGCCGTGCAGGTGGCCCTCGGCTCCTTCCTCTCCCTGGCCGGCAGCGCGGAGGGCGCCGACCCCCGGACGCCGGCTGCCCCCGCCGCCGAGGGCGCCTACCAGCTCGGACGCGGCGAGGCGCGCAGCGGCCGCTCCACCGACGCCCTGCTCTCGGCCTACCGGATCGGTGCGCGCGTCTCGTGGCGCGCGATGTCGGCACGTGGCGTGCACGCAGGCCTCGACGCCGACACCCTGGCCGGCTTCGCCGAGCTGGTCTTCTTCTACATCGACCAGCTCTCCGCGGCCAGCGTCGCGGGTCACACCGACGAGCTCGCCACGACCGGGCGGGTGCGCCAGCGGCGCCTCGAGCGCGTGGCGCACCACCTGCTCGCCGGCTCCGGCGTCGAGTCCGTCACCGACGCGGCCGAGCGCGCCGACTGGACCCCGCCCGAGACCCTGACGGCCGTCCTGGTCGCCGAGGAGCAGGTGCGCCCCGCCCTCGCGGCCCTGTCGCCCCAGACCCTGCAGGCCGCCGACCCGCCCGGTCTCGACGAGGGCGTCCTGCTGCTCGTGCCCGATGCCCACGGTCGACGCCGTTCGGCGCTGCTGCGTGCGCTCGCCGACCGGTCGGCCACCACCGGTCCGGCCCGGCCGTGGCTGGAGGTGGCAGCGTCGTACGACCGGGCGCTGCGGGCCCGCGGCCAGGGGCTGACCGGCGACACCGACACCCACCTCACCCGCCTGGTGCTGACCGCCGACCCCGAGGCCCTCGCCGACCTGCGGGCCCGCGCCCTCGCGCCGCTGGCCGACCTGCGGCCGGCGACGATCGAGAAGCTCACCGAGACGCTGCGCTACTGGCTGCTGCTCCAGGGGCGCCGCGACGAGGTGGCCGAGGCGCTCTTCGTGCACCCCCAGACGGTGCGCTACCGCATGGGCCAGCTGCGCGAGGCGTACGGCGACCGCCTCGAGGACCCCGAGGAGGTCCTCGCCCTCACCGTGGCGCTCGGGTCCGCCCCGTAGCGTTGACGGCATGAGATCCCGTGCGTCCGCGGCGTTGGCCACCACCCTGACCACGCTGGCCCTCACGCTCAGCGCGTGCTCGGGCGGCGACGCGGCACAGGACGTGGCGTCGGCCGTCGAGGCCACGCCCACGCCGAGCGCCGAGGCCACCCCCGAACCGTCGGCCGACGCCGTCCGCTACGTCGCCCTCGGCGACTCCTACGCCGCCGCCCCCGGCGTCCCGCCGACCGACCAGGCCGGCGGGTGCTTCCGCTCGGGGAGCAACTACGCGAGCCTGCTCGCCGAGAGCCAGGGACTCGCCCTCACGGACGTGACGTGCAGCGGCGCCACGAGCAACGACGTCGTGACCGACCAGGTCGCGGCCCTGGGCCCGCAGACCGACCTGGTGACGATCGGCACCGGCGGCAACGACTCCGGGCTCTTCAGCACGATCCTGCGCAGCTGCCTGTCGTTCGGCGACGACGGGCTCTCGGGCGCTCCGTGCACCGACGCGCTCACCGAGCAGCTCGAGGCGACCGGCTCCGACATCAGCGCGAGCATCGGCTCCGCCCTCGACGCCGTGACCGAGGCCGCCCCCAACGCCGAGGTGTACGTCGTCGGCTACCCGGCCCTGCTGCCGGAGTCGGGCACCTGCCCCGACCTGGCGCCCTTCGCCGACGCCGACTACCCGCTCCTGGTCGAGATCATCAAGGGGCTGTCCGACGTCCTGGAGTCGGCCGCCGCCGAGCGTGACCTGGCCTTCGTCGACGTCTACTCCGCCAGCGCCGGGCACGACGTGTGCTCCGACGACCCGTGGATCAACGGCGCGAGCCTGGCCCCCGACGGCACCATTCCCTTCCACCCCTTCGCCGAGGAGCAGCAGGCGGTGGCCGACCTGCTGGCGGCCATGATGTGAACCGCGCACCCATCTCGTACTCTGGAGTAGTGCCGAGAACGACACGCATCGCTGCCGCACGCGCCCTGACGGGTGCCGTGCTGGGCGCGCTCACCCTCAGTGCCTGCCAGGTCGTCGACGCGGCCATGCCCTCGGTGTCCGAGCCGACCACCCAGGTCGAGTCGACGACGTCCGCCGAGACCGACGACCAGGACCGGCTGGTCTACGTCGCGATGGGCGACTCCTACACCGCAGCGCCGCTGTTCCCGCTGGCCGAGAGCGAGCAGATCAACGGCTGTCTGCGCTCGGACCAGAACTACCCGGCCCTGGTCGCGAGCCAGATCGACGCCGAGCTGATCGACGTCAGCTGCTCCGGCGCCTCGACGACCAGCATGTTCTCGAAGCAGAAGTTCGTCGACAACGAGCGCCCCCCGCAGCTCGACTCGCTCGCCCCCGAGACCGACCTGGTCACCCTCGGCATCGGCGCCAACGACTTCCGCTACTTCTCGAAGATGATCTTCACCTGTCTCAAGGTCGCCAAGCGCGACCCCGAGGGCTCGCCGTGCCGTGAGAAGAACCTCACGCCGCAGGGCCGCGACCGGATCGAGAAGAACCTCGGCGAGATCCGGCGCAACGTCGAGCGGGTCGTGCACGCAATCGCCGACCGCGCCCCCAACGCCCAGATCCTGCTCGTCGGCTACCCGCAGCTGCTGCCCGAGGAGGGCACCTGCCGCGCCAAGCTGCCGCTCGCCGTCGGCGACTACGAGTACACGCGCAACCTCAACCTGCGCCTGGCCAACGCCGTCCGCAAGGGCGGGGTCAAGGCCGGCGCCGAGTTCGTCGACCTCGTCGAGGCCAGCCAGGGCCACGACATCTGCTCCGACGAGCCGTGGGTCGCCGGCATCCGGGGCGCGCCGAAGCGCGCCATGGGCCTGCACCCCTACCCGGCCGAGCAGCGCGCGGTCGCCGACCTGGTCGTCGGGCTCGTCTGAGCCCTCGCCCGTCCCGCGGCCTGCGATGGCCTGCGACGGCCTCAGACGGAGCGGTGGACCACCCGTCCGCCGACGACCGTCAACGCCACGGGCATCGCCCGCAGGGCGGCCGCGGTCTCCCGCGGGGTGTCGTGCTCGGCGAGCGGGTCGTGGTCGAGGAGCACCAGGTCGCCGCGCGAGCCCGGTCGCACGCGCGGCTGCTCGCCGACCGAGGCCGCCAGCGCCTCGCGTGCGGTGAGCGCGTGCTCGGCGTGCCACGGCTCCCGGTCGTCGCCGCTGCGGTGCACCGCGGCGGCCATGGCCAGCCACGGGTCGAGCGGCGAGACGGGCGCGTCGGAGCCGAGCACCAGCGTGGCGCCGGCGTCCAGCATCCAGCGGAAGGCAAAGCTGCGGTCCGAGCGCCCCGGCCAGATCAGGTCGGTGAGGTCGCGGTCGTCGATCAGGTGCGCCGGCTGCACGCTGGCGCGGATGTCGAGCTCGGCGAGGCGGCGGATGTCGGAGGCCTTGATCAGCTGGGCGTGCTCGATCGAGCCCCGAGCCCCGGTGGCGGCGTAGGCGTCGAGCGCGGCCGTCACGGCCGCGTCGCCGATGGCGTGGGTGGCGACCTCGATCCCGCTCATGTGGGCGCGCGCCTGGAGCGCGACCAGCTCGTGCTGTGCCAGGTTGGCCGCCCCGCTGGGGTGCTGGAGGCCCGAGCCGTCGGCGTACGGCTCGCAGCACCACGCCGTACGGGTGTTGAGGGAGCCGTCGCTGATGATCTTGAGCGGCCCCATGATCAACCGGTCGTCACCCTCGACCAGGGGCGTGCCCGAGCGCAGGCCGGCGGCGATGACGTCCTCGAGACCGTCGGAGTACGTCGCCATCCGCACGCGCAGCAGGTCGCACCCGGCGTGCCAGCGCTCGATCCACTCGGGGGCTCCGCCGGAGAACTCGAAGTCGACCAGGCCGACGACGCCGAGCGCCGCCGCGGCCTCGAGGCTGTCGCGGTAGGCGGCCGGCGAGGTGCCGCTGTCGCCGGTCAGGCTGTTGAGGATCTCGTAGGCCGCGAACCACTCGTTCTCGCGCACGACCTCGTCGCGGTGGCCGAGCCCGAGGGCCGCCAGGGCGACGCTGTTGAGCCAGGCGTGGTGGGCGTCGCCGGC
>JBFJKO010000254.1:0-5465 GCA_041634935.1 Nocardioides sp. | reverse complement strand
GGCCGCCACGTTGACGCGGCCGACCTCGACGCCGTCCATCATCTGGTAGAAGCCCTTGCCGGCCTCGCCGCCGAGGATCTGCTCGGCGCCGATCTGGTGGCCCTCGAAGACGGCCTCGGTCGTGTCGACGCCCTTGTAGCCCATCTTGTCGATCTTGCCGGGGATGGTCAGGCCGGGCGCGGTCTCGCCGAAGCCCTCCTGCTTCTCCACCAGGAAGGTCGACATGTTCTTGTAGACCGAGTCGGCCCCCTCGTCGGTCTTGACGAGCACGGCGATCAGGTTGGACGAGCCACCGTTGGTCAGCCACATCTTGGCGCCGTCGATGGTGTAGCCGCCGTCGTCGTTCCTGGTCGCCTTGGTCTTGATGGCCGACACGTCGGAGCCCAGGCCGGGCTCGGACATCGAGAACGAGCCGCGGATCTCGCCGGCGGCCATCTTGGGCAGGTACTTCTTCTTCTGCTCCTCGGTGCCGTGCTGCATGATCATGTAGGCCACGATGAAGTGGGTGTTGATGACACCCGAGACGCTCATCCAGCCGCGGGCGATCTCCTCGACGACGAGCGCGTAGGTCAGCAGCGACTCGCCGAGGCCGTCGTACTCCTCGGGGATCATCAGGCCGAACACGCCGAGCTCCTTGAGACCGTCGACGATCTCCTGCGGGTACTCGTCGGCGTGCTCGAGCTCGGTGGCCACCGGGATGATCTTCTCCTCGGTGAAGGTGCGCACCGCCTTGAGGATCTGGACCTGGTCCTCGGTCAGTCCCTCGGTCTCACACAGTCGGGTCATCTTCGAGCTCCTTCTTGACGGGCGTGACGGTCATCGGCATCGCTGGCGGATCGGGCGTCCACGACGACGGTGCGATATTACCGGCGAGTACGAAACACCCCTGGGGTGCCCTCCGGATCGTGGGACCGCTCTGTCATAGTCTCCCACCATGACGCGCCGCTGCTTCCTGCACGTCGGCAGCCCCAAGACCGGGACGTCGTACCTGCAGAACGTGCTGTGGCAGTCGCGGACCGCGCTGGCCGACCAGGGCGTGCGCCTGCCGCTGAAGCGCAACGACCACTTCTTCCTGACCCTGCACCTGCGCGAGGTCTACGACGCCGGCTCCGACCCGGCCCGCGCCGCCGACGAGCTCGAGCGCCTCGATGCCGCCCTCGCCCGCGCCGAGGGCGACGTGCTCATCACCCACGAGCTGCTCTCGGTCGTCTCCCGGGAGCAGGCCGACGCCTTCCTCGCTCGCCTCGGCGACTTCGAGGTGCACGTGATCGTCACCACGCGCTCCCTCGACCGCCAGCTGCCTTCGGAGTGGCAGCAGTTCGTCAAGACCCGACACACCGGCACCTACGAGGCGTTCCTGCGCGAGGTCCGCGCCGACCCCGGGCACCGCTTCTGGAGCGGACAGGACTTCGCCTCGGTCGCCGAGACCTGGGGCGGGTCACTGCCTCCCGAGCGCGTGCACGTCGTCACCGTGCCCCCGAGCGGCGCGGCCCCCGACGAGCTCCTGCGGCGCTTCTGCTCCATCATCGACGTCGACGCCTCCGCGCTGGACGCCGACGTCGCGCGTGACAACGCCTCGATCGGCTACGAGCAGGCCGAGCTGCTGCGCCGGGTCAACCGCACCCTGGGCAAGCGTCTGCGGGCCAACCGCTCGGCCTACGCCCGCACGGTGAAGTTCTGGTACGCCGAGCAGGTGCTCGCGCGCCAGTCCGGCCAGCGCCTGGTCCTGCCCACCTCCGAGCAGGAGTGGTGCGAGCGCGCCTCGCGCGAGCAGGTCGACCGGCTGACGGCTGCCGGCTACCACCTCGTGGGCGACGTCGAGGACCTGTTGCCGGTCTGGCCCGCGCAGCCCACGCCCGAGCTGACCGCGAGCGACGAGCGGCTGCTCGAGGTCTCGCTCGAGGCGATGGCCGGCATGCTGGTGCAGCGCCACGCCGACCTCGACGTCATCCGCGGGCTGCGCCAGGAGCTGCGCCGCGCGCGCCAGCAGCCTCGGCCGGCCGCTGCCGTGCCCGGACTCGCCCGCCGGGCCCTCGGCCGGCTGCGCGGCCGCCGCTCCTAGAAGACCGTGTCGGCCGCGCGCCGGCGCAGCGCGCCCAGGCGCGCCGCGAGGCGACCACGGAGCCCGGCGGACCCGGCCCTGCGGGAGGCCTTCTCCGCGCGGTGGGCCCGCATCTCGCGGCGCCGGTCCATCTCGTCGGCGATCACCGTCGCCAGCGCCTTGGCGGCCACATCGGCCACCTCGCTCGCCGACGGCTCGGTCGACGTCCCCGCAAAGCTGCGGTCGTCGGGGTAGAGGTCCTCGAGGTCGCCGACGACCTCGAAGCCCTGCGCCGCGAGGTAGTCGATGTGACGGCGCGACGTGGCCTGCAGCCACGCGCGGAACGACTCCGGGACCTGGATCCGGTCGCCCGGCTGCTGGGCGAGGATCCGGGTCGAGAGGTAGCGCTTGCCGACATCGCCGTAGACGTCGCGCTTGCGGTGCGTGGGCGCGAGCTCGGCGTTGACGCGGCGCAGCACCTCGGCGCCCACGTGCTTGAGCCCCTCGTTGACCCGCACCACGTCGGTGGTGAGCCCTGCGGGGTCGACCCCGAGCACCTGGCAGAAGCGGTCGAGCAGGAGCGTGGGGTCGCTGCCCGGCGGCGGCACCGTGACGACGTGGATGCGCTCGCTGGGCACGTGCGCGTTCCACGTCGAGAGCAGTCGCGGCACGTCCTTCTGGCGCCACAGCCCGTGGCCCGGGGTGTCCTCGTGGCGACGGAGCTTGGCCAGGTAGGTGTCGAACGACGCGCTCGCACCCGCCTTCAACGACTCCTGCCACGCCGAGGGCACCTGACGGGCCAGGTCGCGCAGGGTCACGACGACGTGCACCTCGCGGTCGCCGCAGGCAGCGAGGAGTCGTCGGATCTGCTCGGGGTCGGCCGGCGCCAACGACTCCTCGGTGAGGAGCGCCGCCGGCGCGGTCGTGCCGGCGAGGACCTCCGCGAAGTGGTCGACCGACTGCGCGACCTCGGGCGGGTCGAAGTCGGGGCGGAAGCGTCCGCGCACGTCGAGCATCACCCAGAAGGTGCGTCGCTTCGTCGGCGGGACGACGGCGACCCCCTGGGCCGCGAGCTGGTCGACGGACTCGAAGACGATGCTCTGCAGGTAGGAGGTGCCGGTCTTCTGCAGGCCGACGTGGAGGTAGACGCGCCCGGCCGTGGCTGCCATGGCGTGGGTCAGAGACTCTGGTGGTAGCGGTCGAGGATCTCGAGGGCCTCGGCGTTGTCACCACGCACCAGCGGCACCAGCAGCTCGGTGACGAGGTCGGTCAGCTCGGCGACGCGCAGGCTCGTCTGCCGGCACTCCTGGACCTCCTCCTCGAGGGCGGCGATCCGTCGCTTCAACGACAGCGGCGACACGGCCGACAGCTTGCCGGCCACCGTGCGGACGCGCCCGGGGGCTTCGTCGGCTTCGTTCATGTTCTTGTCCTCACCGCTCGTGGTGGTCGGGCCACTCGGCGACCATACGACACAGCGTCGAGGCCCCCTTCGCAGGGCTCGCGGGCCGTTCCTCGCAGTAGGTGATGCGGGCCCCGGTGGCCAGCAGCTCCTCCTCCACGACCTCGCGCGGCAGCTCGCCGACCTGGTTGTCCTGGGCGTAGCCGTCGTCGCCCTCGACCGACATGAAGAAGAGGTAGAGCCGGCCGTTGCCGTCGTGCAGCATGCCCGCAGCGGTGCGCCACAGGGCGCTCCGGCCGGCCGCCGACGTCGCGTCGGCGAGGTGGCGGGCGAAGATGATCCGCGGGCCGGGCAGGAGCGCGCCCCGCACGACCGCCACCGCCACGTGGCGGTTCTCGAGCAGGTTGAAGGTGCGGAAGTCCGGGCCGGTGCCGGGCTCCCACGCGCGCGCCTGGTGGCGGAAGTAGAAGCGGCTCTGGTCGAGGGCGAGCACCGGCACGCCGCGCTCGGCGACGTACGACGCCTCGCGGCCGCGGCCGCAGCCGAGGTCGATGAAGGAGCCCATGTCGGGCTCGGCGTCGACGACCCAGCGCGCGGCCTCGGTGACGTTGCGGCGGCGACCGAACGGCCCGGAGAGGTAGAGCCGGTCCCAGGTCGAGCGCCCGACGCGGGTGCCGCGGAACCAGCCGTTGAGGCGGCGCGACGTGCTGGCCGGGGTCTCGAAGTGGAAGGCCGGGTCGGGGACCCGCCACGACTCGCCGTAGGTGGCGACCAGGAGCCGGTCGGGGTCGGCCGGGACCGGGAACGAGCGGCCCTCGAGCACGGCGGTGGTGAGCGGGAAGATCCACTCGCGCTCGAAGGGCGTGCGGATCTCGCCGAGCAGGTGGAGGTGACCGTCGCGCAGGAAGCCGCCGAAGAGGTCGAGGCCACGCACCGCGCCGTCGGGCTCCACGACGTCGACCTTGATCGCCGCTCCGGAGTAGCGCACCACCTGGTAGCCGCGGTCGCGCAAGGCGCGCTGGAGGGCGAAGCTCTCGATGACGACGTCGGCCGGGTCGCTGTGGCGCGAGACGTAGCCGAGGTCGGCGTCGCTGTCGTGACCGATGAGCTTCTGGTCACGCACGGCACCCAGGAGCGTGCCGTAGGTCAGGAAGGCCTCGATGCCGGACTCCGCGACGACGTCGATGACCTCCTGGATGGAGTCGAGCAGCGGCTTCACGGCCGCGTCGCTGCGCCCCTCGAAGGTCTCGACGCGCCGGAAGTACTTGTCGAGAGCGATCGGACGCCCCCGCCCGTTGACGATCGCGATCGGTTCGTCGGATGCCCCGAAGGAGACCACCTCGTCGAAGAGGACGTCGTCGACGCCGTGCTCGGTCACGGTGATGCGGGCCCGGCCGTCGAGGAAGTCGACCAGCGTCTCGGGCCACGGCACGAGGTGGTCGAGCCCGCTGCGTCCGCCGTCGCGGTGCAGCCAGAACGACCAGATCCGACGACCGTCGAAGGACACGTCGAGAATGGCCTCGTCGCGCGACCTGGCACGCACGCCCTCGCCGTCGACACGCACCCGCGACACAGTCATCGGGGCACCATATCGGCCGCTCAGCTGATGCTCGCGACGAGGTCGCTCGCCTCCTGCAGGGCGTTGTCGCCGGTGCTCCGGGTCAGGGACGTGCTGCGCTCGACCACGGCACTCGTCAGCCACCGGTCGACGTCGAACCGCGTGGTCCACGCGCCGGTGGCATCGCCGACCAGCATCAGGGTGCGCGGCGGCGAACCGGCCGACCAGGTGGTGCTGCACGCCTTCACGCAGTGCCGCACCCAGCTCTGGCCCTGGCCGGTCTCGCGCAGCTGCCGACGCAGCTTGAACTCCACCTCGGTGAGCTTGCGGCCCACGACCGAGACCTGCACCGACGCCCCGCGTCGCGCCGCAGCGACCAGGCGCGAGCGGACGGCGTACAGGTCGACGTAGCGGCTGACCAGGCGGACCGTGCCGCCGGCCGGGGCGTCGTTGACGCCGCGCTTGAT
>JBFJKO010000253.1:0-5490 GCA_041634935.1 Nocardioides sp. | reverse complement strand
GCGGGAGAGACGCTCGGGGGCGTCGAGGAAGTCCAGCGCCGAGCGGGACGGCGGGGTGTCGACCACGATCAGGTCGTAGGTGCCTTCGCGCTGCGCGTCAGTGCGGATCTGCCCGAGCTTCTCCATCGCCATGTACTCCTGCGTGCCCGCGAACGAGCTCGAGAGAGTGATGTAGAAGGGGTTCTCGAGGATCGCCCGAGCCTTCTCGGGGGTTGCCTGCGACTCGACGACCTCGTCGAAGGTCCGCTTCATGTCGAGCATCATCGCGTCGAGCGAACCGCCCCGGGACCCGTCGACGTCGGTGACCGGCCGCGGGGTGTTGTCGAGCGCCTCGATGCCCATCGACTGCGCCAGGCGTCGTGCCGGGTCGATGGTCAGCACCACCACGCGTCGGCCGCGCTCGGCGGCGCGGAGGGCGAGCGCCGCGGACGTCGTGGTCTTGCCGACCCCGCCCGAGCCGCAGCACACGATGATCCCCACGCCGCGGTCGTCGATGAGGGCGTCGAGGTCGAGCGGGGCGGCGGCGGGTCCGCTCGGACCGACCCGGGTGGTGTGCGTGGCTGCCATGTCAGGCCATCCCCTGCTCGCGTAGGTGTCCGGCGAGCTCGTAGAGCGCGCCCAGGTCGACGCCGGTCGGCAGTCGCGGCAGCTCGTAGGTCGGCACGCCGAGGTCGGCGACGAGCGCGCGCTGCGCGGTCTCGAGGGCGCGCCGCTCGGCGTGCTCGTGGCCGCCGGCGACCAGCGAGTCGACCAGCGTGCCGTCGGGCTGGAGGCCCGCCGCCTCGAGGTCGCGGGCCACGGCGGTCGGGTCGGTGGCGTCGAGCTGCTCGACCGTGAGGTCCTGGGGACGCACCAGGTTGACGACGACCCCGCCCACCGGGAGGTCGTTGCGGTGCAGGTCGTCGATCCCGTCGGCGGTCTCCTGCACGGGCATCTCCTCCAGCACGGTGACCAGGTGCACCGCGGTGCGCGGGGAGCGGAAGAGGGTCATCATCGTGTCGGCCTGCGAGCGGATCGGACCGACCTTCGCGAGGCCGGCGAGCTCGTTGCTCACGTTGAGGAACTGGGTGATGCGCCCGGTCGGGGGCGCGTCGAGCACCACGGCGTCGTACTGGATCGCGCCCTTGTTGCGGCTGTTGCGCTCCACGGCCTCGTAGACCTTGCCGGTGAGCAGCACGTCGCGCACCCCGGGCGCGATCGTCGTCGCGAACTCGACCACGCCGAACTTGTCGAGCGCGCGGCCGGCGCGGCCGAGCTTGTAGTACATCGCGAGGTACTCCAGCAGCGCCGACTCGGCGTCGATGTGGAGGGCGTGGACGACGCCGGGACGCTCGTCGCCGACGGGCAGGCCGGTGGTGAGCCGCTGCTCGGCGTAGGGGAGGGGGTCGACGTCGAACATCCGCGCGATGCCCTGCCGCCCCTCGACCTCGCACAGCAGGACGTTCTTCCCGCGGGTCGCGAGGGCGAGCGCGAGGGCGGCGGCCACGGTCGACTTGCCGGTCCCGCCCTTGCCCGTCACCACGTGCAGCCGCACCTCGGGCCAGTCGCTCATGGTCAGGCAGCCTAGGGCGTGGCGGCGCCGTACGGCTCACGAATCGGGGTGAGCGGCCACGTGGTGGGGCTCACTCGCCGGCTCGCGCCGGGTCCCTCGCCGGGTCCCTCGCCGGGTCCCTTGCCGGGTCCCTCGCCGGGCCGACCGGGGCTACAGTGCCCGCGTGCACCAGTGGCCTGCACGCAACGTTCTCCGGGGCTCGGGCGTTGTCAGGGTGAGTGGACCGGGCGTCTGACGTGGACGCGCGGTTCGAGGAGTTCGTCGTGGTCGAGACGCCGCGGCTCCTCCGGGTCGCCTACGGACTGACGGGCAACCCGCACGACGCGTGGGACCTGGTGCAGGAGGCCTTGGTGCGAGTCGGGATGAAGTGGCGCAAGGTCGCCGACGGCAACCCCGGCGGCTACGCCCACACCACGCTGGTGCGCCTCAACATCGACCGGGGCCGGCGGGCGGTCCGGGAGCGCCTGCCCGGGGTCCTGCCCGAGCGTGACCGGCCGGTGCGGGTCGACGGCGATCTCGACCCCGCTCTGGTCGCCGCGCTGCGCGGGCTCCCGCCCCAGCAGCGGGTGGCGGTGGTGCTGCGCGCCATCGAGGACCTCGACCACGCCCAGATCGCCGAGCGCCTGGGCTGCTCGGTGGGCACGGCACGCAGCCACCTCTCCCGCGGGCTGGCCCGCCTGCGGGAGATCCTGGCCGAGGAGCCCGAGGGGGAGGTGGGACACCGTGGCGACTGACCCGGAGCCCGAGGAGCAGCACGAGGACCTGCTGGACCGCGTGCAGGCGGCCGTGACCCCGGTGCGCCCGGGGGCCTCGGCCGGTGCGCGCGTGCACGAGGCGCTGGCCCGGCGGCGGCGCCGGCGACGGGTGCAGGTCGGGGTGGCCGCGGCTGCCGCCGTGACGGTGGGTGCGGCCGGCCTGGTCGTCGTCCCGGGACTCCTCGGGGACGACGCCGCCGTGACACCGGCCGACCGGGGCGGCACCGACGAGGCGTCGACGGCGCCCGCCATCATCCAGGGTGGTGGCTACCGGCCGGCGGGCTTCTTCCGTGACGTCGTCGGCGGCGTCGCCATGCCCTCGATCGTGCGCTACTACCGGACCACCCCGGGCATCATCTTCACCGCGCGCTTCGACTGGTCGCCCGACCCGGCCGGCGACTCCTTCCTCGGAGACCTCTCCCTCGAGCGCTACCGCTCGGCCGCCGCCCGCCGCTGCTCCCGCTTCGTCGACGGACGGGCGTCGTGCGCCACCCGCGACGACGGCACGGTCGTGGGTCGCTACGAGGTGCCGGCCGACGGCGCCTTCCTCGCCCCGGTGAACGAGGAGGGCCGGCTGCGGCTGGACGGGTCGACGGGCGTGCTGCGCGGGGTCACCGCCTTCCGCCCCGACGGGCGGGCGGTCACCGCGCTGATCTGCACGTGCAGCAGCCCGGACGGCGACGTGCTGACGCAGGTGCCCCCGATCGCGTTCGAGGTCCTCGAGGACGTCGTCACCGACGACTCCTGGGGGCTGCGCGTCGGCGGGTGACCGGTCGGGTGGACGCCGGACGGGCCTAGGAGCGCTGGGCGAGCCGGTGGGAGAGGGCGTGCGCTGCGGCGAGGAGGAGGTGGCCGAGCTCGGGTCGACGTGCGTCGGAGAAACGGTGCGCGACCCCGGTCAGGCTGAGGGCGCCGACCGGGGCCCCGTCGGGGTCGAAGACGGCGGCCGCCATGCCCCAGCTGCCCTCCACCAGCAGCCCGGGATGGGTGGCGTAGCCGACGGCCCGGGTGGCCTCGAGCCGGCCCCGCACCTTCTCGGCGGTGTGCTCGGGCCCGAAGGTGCTGACCAGGTCGGTCCGGTCGAGGTAGTCGTCGCGCTCGGGGCCCGGCAGGAAGGCGAGCACCGCCAGGCCCGCGGAGGCGATGCCCAGGGGGAAGCGGGTGCCGTGGGCGAGCACGTGGGAGCGGAGCGGGAACGCGCCGTCCTCACGGATCAGGCAGATGGTCTCGTCGCCGCGGCGCGCGGAGTAGAACGCGCTCTCGCCGGTGTCGACCGCCAGCTTGCGCACGACGGGCTGGGCGAGGTGGGTGACGTCGTACCGCGGCGCCGCGGAGCGGCCGAGGAAGTGCAGCTCGGGCCCGCGCTGCCACCGGGCGGTCTCGCCGGCGCGTTGCAGGAGGCCCTGCGCGGCGAGCGACGACAGCAGGCGGTGGGCGGTGGGTCGGGCCAGCGCGCTCGCCTCGCTGACCTGCGTCGTCGTCGCGCCGGTCGGCTCGAACCCGGCCACCGTCCGCAGCAGCAGCCCCACCCGGGCCACGACGTCCACCGGTGCGCTCACGCGAACGACCCTAGCCCGAGTGACCGCTGGACGGCGTCCACCCAGTGAACGCGTGCGTGCCTCGGCTGCCGAGGGATGACCGGCTCGCGTCCGTTGCGCGACCGACGGTTGACCGTGGCGTCTGGGCCGAGTTGAGTCTGCGCCATGGACAAAGTGGTCTCCTCGGCGGCGGAAGCGGTCGCCGACATCAGGTCAGGTGCGAGTCTCGCGGTCGGTGGGTTCGGGCTGTGCGGCATCCCGTCGGTGCTGATCGAGGCGGTGCTGGCCTCGGGCGTCGACGACCTCGAGGCGTTCAGCAACAACGCCGGGGTCGACGACTGGGGCCTCGGGCGGCTGCTCGGGGCCGGTCGGCTGCGGCGGATGGTCGCCTCCTACGTGGGGGAGAACAAGGAGTTCGCGCGTCAGTACCTCGCCGGTGAGCTGGAGGTCGAGCTCACCCCACAGGGCACGCTCGCCGAGCGGATGCGCGCCGGCGGGTCCGGGATCGCGGCCTTCTTCACCGCGACCGGCGGCGGCACCCAGGTCGCCGAGGGTGGCCTGCCGTGGCTCTACGACTCCTCGGGCTCGGTCGTCAAGGCCTCGCCGCCCAAGGAGACCCGTGACTTCGTGGTCGACGGGGTGACCCGTGAGTTCGTGCTGGAGGAGGCGATCGTCGCCGACTTCGGCCTGGTGCGGGCCTGGAAGGGCGACCGTCACGGCAACCTGATCTACAAGGACTCCGCGCGCAACTTCAACCCGCTCGCCGCGATGTGCGGTCGGACGACGATCGCCGAGGTCGAGCACCTCGTCGAGCCCGGCGAGCTGGAGCCCAACGACATCCACACCCCGGGGGTCTACGTGCAGCGCGTCGTGGCGCTGACCCCCGAGCAGGCCGCGGACAAGCGGATCGAGAAGACCACCACACGGGGGGCTCCGCCCCCCGTGGGCCCCCCGACGACCACCGCCACCGTGAGGAGCCGGGCATGAGCTGGGACCGTGAGCAGATGGCCGCCCGGGCGGCTGCGGAGCTGTCCGACGGCTCCTACGTCAACCTCGGCATCGGGCTGCCGACGCTGGTGCCCAACTACGTGCCCGACGACGTCGAGCTGGTGCTGCAGTCGGAGAACGGCGTGCTCGGCACCGGCGCCTACCCCTACGAGGGCGAGGAGGACCCCGACCTCATCAACGCCGGCAAGGAGACCGTCACCCTGCGACGCGGGGCGTCGATCTTCGACTCCGCGACGTCGTTCGGGATGATCCGCGGCGGCAAGATCGACGCCGCGATCCTCGGCGCGATGCAGGTCTCGGCGGCCGGTGACATCGCGAACTGGATGATCCCCGGCAAGATGGTCAAGGGGATGGGCGGGGCGATGGACCTCGTGCACGGGGCCAAGCGGGTGATCGTGCTGATGGAGCACGTGGCGCGGGACGGCGCCTACAAGATCGTCGACGAGTGCTCGCTGCCCTACACCGGCAAGAAGGTCGTGCAGCGCATCATCACCGACCTCGGCGTCATCGACGTCGTCCCCGAGGCCGAGGGCGGCGGGCTGCGCCTGGTCGAGCTCGCGCCGGACGTGAGCGAGGACGAGATCCGCGCCAAGACCGAGCCCCCGCTGAGCGCCTGACGCCCCCGGTCGCCGGGACT
>JBFJKO010000252.1:0-5496 GCA_041634935.1 Nocardioides sp. | reverse complement strand
GATGAGGTCGGCGAGCGTGAGGTCTGCCTGGGGGTCGGTGGTGTCGGAACGGCTCGCGTTGCGACCGGCCGCCGCGAGCTGGCGCACGGTCGGCATCCAGACGACGAAGGGCCGTGTCCCGTCGACCCCCAGCGACTCGAGCGACGCGGCGTCGGTGGGTGCCGCGAACTGGCTCAGGCGAGGCTGACCCGTGAGCAGGAGGTCGCGCGTCGCGACGCCGAACGACGCCGCGAGCCGGCGGCCGAAGACGCCGCTGCCCGAGACGAGGAAGGTGGAGGGCACGGGCGTGCCGGCATGACCCTTCGGGCCGTCGCCGTGCCAGAGGTTCACCATGGCCTTGCCGCGCACCGGGTCGGGGCACCCGTAGACGCCGTGGGTGCTGAAGACCGCCTCGGAGCGTGCGAAGGCGAGGATCGCGCGCAGCGACCTCTTCTTGGTCCGGTGGACGCGGGTCGCGTCGACGCGCAGCGCGGCCAGCCGGCTCGGGGGAGGGGCGTCGGCCCAGATGATGCGGCCTTGGTACCGCTCGATCAGCGAGCGCACCACCTCGACGGCGTTGCCCTCGTCGGGGGGGAAGGCCGCGACGAAGACCTGACGGCGAGGCGGGACGACGAGCATCAGCCCGCGCAGGGCGAGTGCGCAGGCACCCCGAAGGGCCGCGAGGTGAGGCGAGTCCGACATGAGCCAGTGGACCCCCAATCCCCCAACCGTGCACTCCCGAGACGTGCTGATCGTAACCGAGGCTCGGCCGGACGGCCCCGGAGACTTCACCGGCCGGCCGAGCCCAGTCGGTTGTCCCGCATCGTGGTGCCGGGGCGCCGCGCGACGTACGATGACGCGTCCCTACGGGAAGGGCGCCATGAGTAGCGAGAACGGTCCGGCTCCACGCCTGCGTCGGGTGGCGGTCGTGCTTGCGGGCGGGTCCGGGTCACGCGTGGGCGCTCCCACCCCCAAGCAGCTGCTCACCATTGCTGGGAAGCCGGTCATGGAGCACACCATCGCCACGCTGCAGAGGTCCCCCTCCATCGACGAGATCCTCGTGATGATGGCCCCCGGCCACCTGGACGCGGCCCGCGCGATCGTGAGCGCGGGCGGCTACACGAAGGTGATCGACGTGCTCGAGGGCTCGGGCACGCGCAACGACACCACGCGCGCCGCGATCGCCGCGCTCACGGCGCGCCTCGGTGACGACGACTGCCACGTGGTGCTGCACGACGCGGTGCGGCCGATGCTCTCCCAGGAGATCCTCGAGGCGAACGTCGCGGCCCTCCAGCACTACGACGCCGTCGACACCGCCATCGCGTCCGCCGACACCGTGATCCGCGTCGAGGGCATCGAGGGTGTCGGGGGCGGGGAACGCCTCACCGACGTGTTGCCCCGCGCCGAGCTTCGTCGGGGCCAGACGCCCCAGTCGTTCCGGCTCTCGGTCCTGCGTCGGGCCTACGACCTCGCCGCGACGGACTCCGGGTTCGTCGCGACCGACGACTGCACCGTGGTGCTGCGCTACCTGCCCGACGTGCCCATCGGTGTCGTGCGCGGTCACGAGAGCAACATGAAGATCACCGAGCCGATCGACCTGTTCCTCGCCGACAAGCTGTTCCAGCTGCACTCGACGCAGGTGTCCGGGCTCCAGGACGGCGAGGCCCTGCGCGCCGCGTTGCGCGGCCGCACGATGGTGGTCTTCGGTGGCTCCTACGGCATCGGCGCCGCCATCGTCGACCTCGCGCGCGCGCACGACGCCGACGTGCGGGTGTTCTGTCGTACGCAGACCGGCACCCACGTCGAGCGGCGCTCCGACGTGGCCGCGGCCGCCGAGAAGGTCTTGGCCGAGTCGGGCCGGGTCGACTTCGTGGTGAATGCCGCCGGTGTGCTGCCACGCAGTGCGGTCGTGGCGACCACCGAGGAGGAGGTCCGCCTCGCCACCGAGATCAACTACCTGGCCCCCATCTGGATCGCCCAGGAGTTCTACCCGCACCTGGCGGTCGCGCACGGCTCGCTGCTGCTCTTCACGTCGTCGTCCTACACCCGCGGGCGAGCCGGCTTCTCGTTGTACTCGTCGGCGAAGGCGGCCGTCGTCAACCTCACCCAGGCGCTCGCCGAGGAGTGGGCCGCCGACCTGGTGCGGGTCAACTGCGTCAATCCGGAGCGGACCGCCACGCCCATGCGCACCCGAGCCTTCGGCTCCGAGCCTCCGGCGTCGCTGCTGAGCGCGGAGGCGGTCGCACGTTGCGCGCTCGGCGTCCTGGTGGGCAGCCTCACCGGTCAGGTGGTGGACGTACGACGCTACGAGTCGTCCCAGCAACACTGATCGGACCCGAGGCAGCAGGTCGTGCAGCGGGGTGAGCCGTGCCGGCGGGGTCAGGCGTCCTGGGCCGCTCGTCCGGACACCTGCGCGGCAGCCTCCGTGGCGGCGTCCGTGCCCTTCGTCGGCAGCACGAAGCGGTAGCCGACGTTGCGCACGGTGCCGATCAGGGTCTCGTTCTCCACGCCGAGCTTGGCGCGCAGGCGTCGCACGTGCACGTCGACGGTGCGCGTACCACCGAAGTAGTCGTAGCCCCAGACCTCCTGGAGCAGCTGCTGGCGGCTGAAGACGCGCCCCGGGTGCTGGGCGAGGTACTTCAGCAGCTCGAACTCCTTGAACGTCAGGTCGAGCGGACGCCCGTGGATCTTGGCGGTGTAGGTCGCCTCGTCGACCACGACCTCGCCGGAGCGGATGACGTGGGCGTCGGGGTCGGCGGCGTCGCGGGCCGCGGCGAGCCGGCCGATGGCGAGCTTGATGCGGGCCTCGAGCTCGGCCGGCCCGCAGGTGTGCAGGACTACGTCGTCCATGCCCCAGTCGTGGCTGACGACCGACAGGCCGCCCTCGGTGACGATGAGGAGCACCGGGACGTCGGTCCCGGTCGTACGGATCAGACGGCAGAGGTCGCGGGCGCCGGCGAGCTCCTGGCGGCCGTCGACCAGCAGGAGGTCGGAGTCGGGGGCCTCGAGCAGCGCGCTTCCCTCGGCAGGCAGGATCTTCACCTGGTGGCCCAGGAGCGACAGGCCGGGAAGAACCTCCACCGACGGCTGAAGGGCGCTGGTCAACAACAGAAGCGTGCTCATGGGTGGTCTCCTCCGCGATGGGCGAGACCGAAACACGTCAGTGGGCTCCGGCCAGTTGATCTGGATGAAGAATAATCGACATGCCGACGACACAGGGAGCGAATGTGCGAAATGAGACGGGCACGATCATGATCCGCTACTGGGCATCGGCGCGCTCTGCGGCCGGGACGGACGCCGAGACGCTCACCGTCGAGGCCCCGATCACGCTCACCGAGGTACTGCGCCGCGTCGGCGAGGCGCACCCCGGTGGACGTCTCCTGACGGTGCTCGACGCCTGCTCGGTCCTCCTCGGGGACCGCCCCGTGTCGACCGAGGACCCCGACGACGTCGAGGTGGCGCCCGGCTCGACCCTGGAGTTCCTACCGCCCTTCGCGGGCGGCTGAGGCCCTCGGGTCACCAGTTGTAGACCGGACCGTCCGACGGCTGGGTCTCCGGCTCCGGTTCCGTCGGTCCCGAGATGATGTCGCTCAGGTCCACCGGACCCTTCCTCGCCCGGTCCTGCTCCCGGACCCGCTGGGCCTCCTCGTTGCGTCGCTCGAGCAGCTCCTCCTGCTGGCGAGGCGTGAGGTCGTCGAAGTCGGCGTCGCGGCCCTTGAACGGCGGGTCGGCAGCGGTCGCGAGCGCTTCCTCGACCTCGGTCAGCTTGCGGGCGAGCTCACGGTCCACGTCGGCGATCGCCGCCGCTTCGGCGGTGGTCATCGCGGCGTGCTCGGCAGTGGGCGGGGCAGTCGAGTCAGCGGCGCCGGGGAGGCAGACGCGCAGGGTCGCGCGTGCGTCGTACCACTGCTCCCGGGCCCGGGCCAGGTCAGACGCCGGCTCGGCGTCCCCCTCGGCCTCGATCGCGAGGGCGAGGTTGTGGCGGACCCGGCACTGCTCCTGGGAGGGCGCGAGGGCGAGCGCGGCCTCGAACAGCGTGACGGCCTCAGCAGCCCCGTCGGACCCGTCGGTCTGGAAGTAGGCGGCGATACCTTCGTTGTAGGGAGCGATCCACGGCTCGAGGACGTTCACGACGCCGGCGGCGGAGTAGGCATCGCGTGCCCGGTCGGGATCCGCGGCCTGGAGGGCCGAGGTCCCCTGACGAGCATGATGCAGCAGGTGGGTCGTCTTGGCCGCGAAGCCGGCTGCCAGCAGGGCGGGCAGGACGCCCGCGATCAGCAGTCGGGTCCGGAGCCGGCGCCGGTCCGTCGTCACGACCGCCCCCGTTGACGAGCGGTGCGGAGCAGTCCGCGCCACGACGAGCGGAGCTCGAGGAGAGCCAGGAGCACCAGGAGCACGGCGAACAGCCAGGTGAGGTCGCGGCCCGCGATGGTGGTGCTCTCCACGGTGTCGGCCCCCAGTCGGGCGGCGATGGCATCGATCCCGGTCGCCGTGTCGCGTTGCACGTAGGGGACGCCGAGCTCGTCGGCGACCGAACGGAGATTCGTCGGGTCCAGACGCGAGATCGCCGGCTGCTGCGAGTTCCGCTGCGGGACGAAGCCCTCCGACAGGTCTCGTCCTCCCGCCAGCGTCATCCGTCCGCCGTCCTCGGTCCCGTAACCCAGGACCACCCCGTCGGAGACGAGTCGACCGATGGGCGCATAGGACGCCTGGACCCCGTCGTCGGTGTTCTCGCCGTCGCTGGCCATCACGATGCTGGTCGACCCGTCCGGTTCGTGATCGACGGCCTGCTCCACCAGGGTGCGGACCTTCTCCAGCGGCCGGTCGAGTCGGGATCCCTCGGCCTGGAGCGGGTCCTCCAGGTCGAGTCGTGCCAGGGCGTCCTCGACGACGGCGAGGTCACCGGTGAGGGGCACGTCGACCTTCGCGCGGGTGGCGAAGCTGATCAGTGCGAACCGTGCGCGGGGCAGTGAGCGCACCAGCTCCGTGAGATCGCTGCGCAGCCGGGCGACGCGTGGTCCAGAGCTCAGGTCGAGGGCGTCCATCGACTTCGTCCGGTCGACCACCATGATGATCGTGACCTGTCGGGTGCTCGTCGTGGCCACCTCGGTCGCCCCGAGCTCGGGACCGGCCACGACCAGCGCGAGCAGGGCCAGCACGGTGATGCGGCGCAGCACGACCAGGCCCCTCATCGCCTGCTCCTCGTCGGCCGGGTGACCAGACGCTGCCCGAGCCAGCCGAGCCCCAGCATCGCGACACCGAAGCCGGCCAACGCCGCACCGGTGCCGGTCGACTCGCTCACGATCGTGCGCGGCGGGCCGATCGCCCGCCGCTCGTCGCGCCGCTCGATCCGCGAGAGCAGCTCCTCAGCGGAGCCGTCGTCCTCGAGGGTCGCGTAGACGCCGCCGGAGGCCTCGACGGCCTCCCGGAACTCCTCGGCCGCACCATCGCTCCCCGTCGCCGGCGAGGCGATCGCGTGGACCACGATGTCGCGCCGAGCGGCGTACGCAGCGCCCT